>NZ_WWSA01000037.1:0-28678 GCF_009875615.1 Dorea sp. BIOML-A1 | reverse complement strand
TTAAGAATTACCAACGCCTCTTTCACATTCACTGGAACGCCTTTCCAAGTTTTATTCCGTGTGTATCAAATGCCTTACGAATGAAATGGAAATTGCGTAACGGTTGTGGCAGCGGAAGGTTACAGTAATCAGCTGTCATTAGTGGATTTTCAAGGCTTTTGACAAGATTGTGTACCGTAGTGGCTTCCACTGGGTTACACTTCCGGGCATTTTATTTATTAACATTCGCTACCAGTCACGACTTGAAGGAAACAATAGATAAGGATTATTGTTTCCTTCAAGGACTGAGAGGCCGCTTCCCCAGTTAATAAATTAAATCTCAATTTTAGCAAGCGCTGCCTCATCCCCAACCAACGTCACATCATTATGCAGCTGGAGAATAGAAGCCGGCACTTCCGGTGTGACCGGGCCGAAGAAAGAACGCTCTACGATATCTGCCTTGTTTTCTCCATTCACTACTATCAGTATCTTCTTTGCCTGCATGATTGTCTTGATTCCCATCGTATATGCCTGTTTTGGTACATCGTCGGCAGATGCGAAGAATCTCTTATTTGCCTCAATCGTACTCTCTGTCAGATCTACACAATGTGTTTCCTTTTCAAATGCTTCTCCCGGCTCATTGAAACCGATATGTCCGTTATGTCCAAGTCCGAGCAACTGAAGATCCACACCGCCCAGTGAACGGATCAGTTCTTCATATCTTCCACATTCTTTTTCCGCATCCGGCTCCATTCCGTTCGGAACATTGGTCCTTTCCGGATCAATATTCACACGGTCAAACAGATGTTGATGCATAAAGTAATAATAGCTTTGATCATTCGTACGTGGCAATCCCTTGTATTCATCCAGATTTACTGTCGTAACCTCTGAGAAATCCAGATCTCCCTTGTTATACCATTCAACCAGCTGATCATAAGTTCCGATTGGCGTAGATCCTGTTGCCAGTCCCAGTACACAGTTTGGTTTCATGATCACCTGTGCAGAGATGATATTCGCTGCTTTCCTGCTCATGTCCTTGTAATCTTTTGCTTTGTAAATTTTCATAAGTACAACCTCCCAATTGTATTTTTTACTTTCTTTTCAAAATCACTGCTTTTTCAAAATACTCCGGCAGATGAAAATTCGGCCGTTCGCTTTCCACGCATCTGTACGCTGCATAATGTTCGTATTCCTTTGTTTCACAAATTTTATAGAAATTGCAGCGAAAATCGGATCCTTCCTGTAAATTCAATTTTCCGTATACCTGTTCCAATATTTCTATCGGAAGCGTAAGATTCACATTCCATTGCTCTTCCCGTATTTCTGCGCTACATTTCATCTTCCGTATCTGATCCGGCGTAAATGGTATCCGGTTCATCTTATTCTTTCCATAGCATGCAAGAAGTGCACCATTTGCATTCATTTCGAAGTTAAGATAAATATCATCTGCTGCCGTATCATTTCCTTTAAATTGAAAAAAAGCCTCCATAGCACTGTCTTTGTAAACCGGATCCTGGTCTTCTTTATAAACCCGGAGAGGATCCTTCTCCTCACACACAAGTTTGATATACAATCCTTCCCCCTGAACGAATCCAATATACCCATAAGTTTTTGCAATCTTCTCTGTTCCCCATAACAGATTTTCGATTTTAAACAGCTCTACTGATTCTAATAACTCTTTGTTTTCTATCAACCGAACTTCCATATGCCGACTCCTGTTGCATAGTTAATGGCTTCTATCTCAATCTAGCAAATATACCGCAGAAAAACAAGATTGTATAAAATCAAAGAGACAAACGTACAAAAAAATAAACCAATCGTGACAGCTATAAATCTTTTTCCGTCCACTTATCCGATATATCTTTTACCTCTTTTATTTCTGTTCATGTAGAAAACATAAAAATCTATCCACTCCACCTCCTATCTTTTGTACTCCACTCGGTCTTTCGCCTGTAACTTCAGATACATCATAAAAATCGCCATTTTGACTCTTTTCCGTTTTCATAAAACTGTCGCTTCCAAATATATCTTTCTCGATTCCTACATACTCATCTCCCCAGTATGTACACTCCTCCGGCTTTATGTTATTTTCAGTACATATTTTTTCTAAAATCACATTAACATTATCGCTTTTACTCGTAACCCCCACTTCAAGATATTTTGCATCACAGGTTGGTGCAACATCTATTCCGTATTTTTTCCCTGTTTGTTTAGCAAGGTGAATCAATCCACTAAGTCCATCTTCCATTCCATGTTCTTTCAAAGTCTCTCTCAAACATCCAAGTTCATCTTCTTGCATAAACAAATTATCGCCTCTCTGATTTTCTACCATAAGATCAATTTTACAATAATTCGGTCTGCTAAATACTATGTCCGTATCAAAATCATATTTCTCTTTTAATGTTTGATGAATTTCAAAACAAACCTGATGGATTTTTAAAATCTCACCCTTGTCCGGAACCATATTTTTAAATATATATGGTATTCCATCCTTAAAGGAATAATTGTACGCACCTCGCCCCAATCCAAGATAAAGATTTTTCAACTCTTCCTCTGCAAAATAACTTTCAATTTTTCCGCCTGCGATATTTTCAATAGTTGTCCCGCTAACAATGATTAATTTTATCCCTTTTTGTAACAGAGGGCGCATCGCTGCAACTGCCTGATCTACAGGTGCTCTTCTCGACATTACAGCCGTTCCATCCCAATCAAAAAATATAGCTTTATATTTTTTCAACATACTGATCTCCTTCGCATTTTAATGTTATATTTTTTTCGCCAATCCAAAAATTGATTCTATCTCCTTCTATAATCTTAAACCTTGCTTCCTGCTTTGATACAGTCACTTCCAGTAACGTTCCTTTTCGTTTGATCCTGAATCTATATTCTTCCCATTCTTTCGGAATTACAGGTTTAAAACGCAATTTTGAATCCTGACATCGGACTCCTGCAAAACCATTCACAATTGCCTGCCATGTACCTGCCATATTTGCTGCATGGATTCCTGCATAAAAATTATTATGATAGTCATCCAAATCCATTCTTGCCGATTGGGAAAAATATTTATAAGCTTCATCCAAATATCCGATATCACAAGCAACTATTCCAAATATGCATGTTGATAATGAAGAATGATGTAACGTCACTTCTTGATAAAAATCATAATTTCTTCTTATTTCTTCTTCCGTAAATAAATTGCTATGTAAATACATTCCCAATATCGCATCTGCCTGTTTTGACATTCTATGGCGCATTATAAATAATGGATGATAATTTTCATAAAGCCATGCACGTTTTTCCGGCGGTATCTTAGATTCATCCCATGGTTTTCTCATCATAAATCCATCATCCATTGGATATATTTGACGTTTTTCATCATACGGAAAATACATCTTCTCAATAATCTGATTCCACATTTCTATCTCTTCTATAGAAAAATCTATTTTTTCTTCCAAACGAGATAATACTTCCGGTGCATTTTCATTCAAATAGCTCACTGCTCCTACAGCATCTCTCAAATTTTCACGCGCCATGAGATTTGTGTAAAAGTTATTGTCCACCAACACATTATACTCATCTGGTCCTGTTACATCACAAATACAGTATCTTCCATCTTTACATTCTGCAAAGCTTCCAACATCAGCCCACACTCTTGCTGTTTCTATTAAAATTTCTGCTCCTTTTTCTTTGAGATACTCCACATCTCCACTAACCTGTAAGTAGAGCGATAATGCATACGCTATATCTGCATTGATATGATACTGTGCTGTTCCCAACGGATAATATGTCGAAGCTTCTGCCCCATTAATGGTACGCCATGGATATAGTGCACCTTTCATATGTCCTAATATTCTTGCTCTTTCTCGCGCCTGATCTAGTGTTCCATATCTGTAATCAAGCAATTTCTTTGCAACTTCCGGTTCTGTGTATATCAAAACCGGCAGTACATACATCTCTGTATCCCAGAAATAATGTCCTTCATATCCTTCACCAGAGAGTCCTTTTGCTCCCATTCCTGTATGTCCGTCTCTCCCTGCTGCTTGAATAATATGGTACAAATTAAAGTGAATTCCTTGTTGTACAGCTTCATTTCCCTTGATTTCTACATCCGCTATTTTCCAAAAGCTTTCCATATATTCTTTCTGATATTTTTCCAGATAAAGACCGCCATCCGTTTCTGCCGCTTCTAATTCTTTATTCACAAATGTTTCCAACTCATTTTTTCCCATATCAAGCGCAGTTGAATAACAAATAAATTTATCTAATTTTACAGTTGTTCCCTGTTCACATTCCACAGATACCGAAATTTCTGCCATCATCTCTTTTATGTCTTTTTGCCAGGACAACTCTTTTATTAAATCATTGTTTTTCCATAACACATGAGAACTTCCACATGCCATTGTCAATTGACTTCCCTTTGTTGTGCCTTCATAATACATTTTATTATTTTTTGCCCACATTTTGTCTGGATCCAGCCTACGTCCAAAAGGACCATAATCAACAATCGGATTGGTTTTCCTTGTGTGATTTTCTACATCTGTCTGCATTTTTGAGACAAATTGAATTTCTCCCGAATAGTTTAATGGTGTTACCCTATATGAAATTAACATTATATTTTTTCTGGCAAATGAAACCAATCGCAAAATCTGAATTCTTGTTTTTTTCCCTTTCGGAGATGTCCAAATAAGTTTTCTTTCCAGAATCCCTTCTTTCATGTGAAGCACTCGTTCATACTCTTCCACTGTACCGTCCATCATGTCAAATTTTTCGTCAGCAAGTATTACGTGTGTTTCTTTCAAATTCGGCAAATTTAAAAGAGACTGACTTAAAAGTGGAGAACCAAAATTAGCTTCTCCATAACGTATTTTTTCGCTTTCATAGAATCCATTCACAAAATTGCCTTCTAATCCGGTATCTATGTCAAAATCATAGGCTTCCTCAAAAGTTCCTCTTGTTCCAATATAACCATTAGACAAGGCAAATGTTGTTTCGTTCCGATAATTATTCTTTATATCAAATTCCGTTTCTGTAATATCCCATACCTGAATCGGATAAATTGGTCGTTTATCTGTATCCATTTATTTCTCCTTATATTGAACTCTTCTTAACGCACCTTCCAGAAAATTTCTTCATCTTTAATAAAAGCCATTAAAAATTCATATGCATCTGGTTCTAAAGCCGTTTCATGTTTCAAAAGTGCCTGATATTTTAAATTATTAATCCCTCTGGCTTTTTTCATCTCTTCTGGTAATTCCAGTATCATTCGTTCTTCCCATTTATAATTACTGTTTTCTTCCAACCCCTGCGGACAACTAAATACCGCTGTATCTCTTTCAGGCCAGTTATCATCCCCCGCACAGGAATGAATCAATCCACAAAATACCTTCGGTTCGTATCCGTTCTTTTTATTTAATATATCCAGAACTTCGCATACAAAGTAATACAATCCTGAATGATCTCCATGCATATCATATTCGGATGTTGTAAAAATAACATCCGGTTTCTTTTCCTCCAACAACATTTCTAAATCTTTTTCAAATGTTATGCGATTATAGTCTCCATGTTTTCCATATTTTTTCATATGAAATTCGACTTTATCCTCTAACCCGTACGTTTCTCGTGCACAAGATGAAGGATAGATTTTCTGTTCATTTTTTTCATTATACAGATGTGTCAAAAAGCTTTCCCTTTCCGGCATTCCAGTATCTGCATACCCCATAATTTCAAATGATTCTTTATTGCTTCCAAGTGTTTCCAATCCCGCCAGACTTTCTTTCAGCCTTGCATAACCTTTAGAGTAATCTATGCAGCCATAATCACCATTTGTTACCATCACAACCGTATATGGAACATTGTTCTGTTCACATACTCTGATTACTCCTGCCGACATCAAGATTTCATCGTCCTGATGCGGCACAATAACCATTACATTATTACACTCTTTTTTGATATCCAGATTCATCGTCTTCACTCTCATATTTAATCTTTTCTTTACCCCTTTACTGCGCCTGCTGCTACCCCTGCAATAATATATTTCTGCATAAACACATAGAAAATCATAAGTGGTGCAACTCCCAGCATCAACATTGGGAATAATGCTGTCCAATCTGTGGCAAACTGTCCTATATTTCTTGTTACCTCTTGAAGAATGACATCATTTTCTCTGCTCTGCAAAAACAAAAGTGGTGTCATAAATTCGTTCCATACATTTAATGTTACGATAATTACAACGGTAGAAATAACCGGTTTTAATAAAGGCAGTACTATCAGGAAAAATCTTTTAAAAACAGAACACCCATCAATTGCTGCAGCTTCTTCCAATTCTTTTGGAATTGTCGATTCAATAAATTCTTTAAACAAAAATACAGCTTGCGGCGTATTAATGGCTACATCTACCAGAATAACAGACCACAAAGTATTCATTAGACCGAAGCCTTTTACAATTTTATACAAACTAACAATGTTCATCTGAAACGGAACAATCAGTCCTGCAAGGAACAGAAGAAAAACTCTGGTTCCCATTTTGGACTTTGTTCTTGCCAATGCATATCCTGCCATAGATCCAAATATAACAATCAAAAGAACTGCTGTTGCAGTAATAAATAATGTATTTCCAAACGCTCTTGGGAACTCCATATTGACCCATGCATTCACATAGTTATCCAACCTGAGTACTTTAGGCAAGCCAAGCGGATTTGCTGTTGCCTCCTGCGAACTTTTTAAAGTTGTAACAATCAGATAATAAATTGGTATAAACCAGATTACTGCAATCAGGATCATAAAAATTTCAGTAATCGCAAGATTTCTTTTTTCTTTTCTCATTGTATTGCCTCACTCCATTTTCCCATTAATTTTGTTACTATTGCACTGATTGCAAGAACGATAATAAAGAAGCATACACCAAAAGCTGAACCTGTACTGTAAAATCCTTCTGATATTCCTTTTTTCATCATAACTGTCATAACTGTCTGTGTTGCATCTCCAGGTCCACCTGATGTCATAGAATAAATAATATCAAATACTTTCATTCCACCAATCAATCCTGTAACAATTACAATTTTTACCGATGGACACATTAATGGTAATGTTACATACATAAATTTTTTTAGTCCATTGGCTCCATCAATTTCTGCCGCCTCATAAAGATCTGGTGAAATACTCTGTAAGTTTGCAAGGAAAATAACCATTGCCCATCCTGTCCATTGCCAAATCTGTGTTAAAATTACAGAATATAATGCATTTTTCGATGTAAAGAAATTCAATGTTCCCAGACCCAGCTGATGTAAAATATTATTAATTAATCCAAAATCCGAAGACGACATAATAAAATTCCATAAGTACCCTATAATCAGGGAACTAAATACTGCCGGGAAGAAAAATACCGCTCTTAACAAATTTCTGCTTTTTAATTTCTGATTTAATACAAAGGCAAGCGGCAATCCGAGTAGTGTTTGAAAGCCCGTTAATAAAATTGCATAGATAACGGAATTCTTAATAGCCGCCAACATTACCGGCGTTTGCAATACTTTTATATAATTCTTTAATCCCACAAAATGAAGATTTATGGGATTCATGTCTGTGTAGTCTGTAAAACTATAATAAATCGTATACAAAAACGGGGTAATGCTAAATAACAAATATATGATCAGTGCTGGTAAAATGAAAATAACAAAATATTTCCCAAGCTCACCAGCCCGTAATTTTCTCTTTTTTACCATTTTTATTCTCCTAAAAAGTCAAAAGGTGCCTTGCGCCACTTTGGACGCGAGAGGCACCTTATTCATTCTTCCTACTGTATCTTATTTTTCAAGTAATTCTTTTACTGCAGAATCAACATTCTTTAATGTTGTATCCAGATCCTGTTCTCCGAGAAGATATGACTGCATTTCTGTTCCATATGTTTCGTGTGCACTTGCTGCATCTCCCCATTCATTCCATGGACAATATACATTACCTGCTTCCAACGCTTTTGATGCACTTGCATATTCTTCCGGTAATTCAAATTTAGCTCCTTCAAGATAAGAAGAACCACCCTGATTATCTTCCCAGAACGCCTTCTGACCTTCCTCTGTTGAAAGTGCTTTTAATACTTTCATTGCTGCATCTTTATTTTTTGATGATTTGTTTACTGCAAAACCACATCCCGGTCCTCCAATCAGCCAGCCATCACTTGCTTTCGTTCCATAGAATGGCATCATATCAACCTTAAGATCCGGATTTTTGTCTTTAATAGTATCCAAATCCCATGGACCGGAACAGAACATTGCAGCTTTTCCAGTTGCAAATTCCTCAAGAGCCTGATCATGGTCAATACCTACCATATCCTTCGTGTATACTCCATCCGTAATCATCTCTGACCATTTTTCAAGATACTTATTCCAGTTGCCTTCTAAAGTGGTTTTTCCATTTCTGTATTTTTCTCCGAAATCTTTTCCTTCATCTGTTGAAAGATATTCTGCTGTTACAAAAGCCATCGAATTCTTTAACATCGGTTCCCATGATTTCAATCCTGCTGCTAACGGTTTAATTCCAAGATCTTCAAATTTTTTGCATACGTCCAAATATTCATCAAAGGTTGTTGGCAATTCGATATTGTTCTGCTCGAATAATTCTTTATTAAAATATGTTCCTTCAAACCAGCTGATTCCAGGTAATGCATATACATCTCCATCATAACTATATACATTTGTTCCTGCATCAGAATATTTCTTTCCAAGATCATTTACTTTTTCCAAATAACCTAATTTTGCATGTTTCAATGCAGATGCAGGTGATTCACAAATAATGTCCGGTCCTTCTTCCGCTGAAAGTTGTGTATCAACAACCGTATCATAATTTGAATTGTCAATAAACTGGAACTCAATTTTCACATCCGGCACTTCCTTTTCCAGATAATCCAGAAGTGTTTTCACCGTATCTTCATTATTCCAATATGTCATTCGGATTTTGGTTTTACCATCACTTGTTTTTTCCGAACTACTATCAGAACTTTTGCCACACCCCATTGCTAATCCTGTTACCATTGTGGCACATAACAGAACGCTTACAATTTTTTTCTTCATATCTTTTGTCCTCCTCTATTTGCTTTTATTATAGTTTTTAACCATATATATTAAAATTGTACATTTTTTTGATTTATAACATTTTTTCAAGAAATGTTTTTATAAAAAAAGCGGGAAGCCATTATCCGACTTCCCACTTTTTATTTATTCTCTATCTCTTTTCTGATTTTAATGGAGAAACAAACCATCCCCTCATCCGTAGTTGAACTGTACAAGCCACACTCTTCATCATAATACATTCGAATTCTTTCACGGATATTATAAATCCCATATCCCTTTCCCGGAGTATTTAAAATTCTTTCCAATTCTTCACCAACTACCTTTGGTCCATTATTATATACATGAAATTCGAGAAATTCTTCACCGTATATATACTCTATCTTTATTTTTCCTCTTTCGGATTCACACAAATCTGCTCCATGACATATTGCATTCTCAACAATTGGCTGTAATAAAAAGTTCGGCATCTGACACTCTCCCCCAGCTTCATCCAGCTGATACTCTACATCAAAATTGTTTTCATGTGATTTTAGTTGAATTTGCAAGTATGCTTTAATATTTTCCAATTCATTTTGTACAATCGTAATCTGTCTTCCGCCATTCAATGCTGTCCGATAGAATGTTGCAAGAAGACCTGTAATTTCTGCGATATCATCCTGATCTGATCTTATTGCCTTCCATTTAATGCTAGATAAACAATTATACAAAAAATGAGGATTCATCATCGCCTGCAATGCTTTCAATTCTTCTTTTCGCTTTTCCAATCCTAACTGGTACATATCCTGCATCATTTGATTTATTTTCATACACATTTCGCGAAAGCTTTCTGCCACAACTCCTATTTCGTCAGAATACCCCTGCTCTATCTTTAGCTCAAAATTCCCCCTGCTAATCTCTTCCGCTCCATGTTTTAGTTGAAGAATTCTTGTACTTAAAATTTTAGAAATCACACTCATCATAATCAACGCAACCGCAAGGCACAATCCCATTACCAGTACTGTCGTTGCCATAATTTCTCGAATTTGCTCCGAAATTTCCGATTTATCAATATAATAATATAATTTCCAACCATTATCCATTTTCTCAGATGTGGCTAATATATATTTTTTAGTTTCGTAAATCCTTTCTTCCCGATTTTCTTCAATATGTTGATAAATATTTTTATTTATTTCTCTATCTTTAATTGTTCTTTCCGTAATCTTCTTTCCATTTGCATCCACTAAAAGTATTCCATTATTCAAATAGCTTGATTGAAAAAGTCCATCTAAAAATTCATCTGCAAACACTTCTAATCGCATATATCCAATTGCCGTTGACGAAGTCGCCGAATCCAAAATCATTCGTGTCGCATAAATCCGGTCATCTTTAACACTCCACTCTGTTTTAAAGTTATTCTGGTTTTTTCTGAACCAACTTCTCTTTTCTTTCCCTTCTAATGGTTTCAAAAAACTTCCCAATGACTGTTTCACATATGGAGAATAGATTTCAATTCCCTTTATCTTATCATCACTGGCTATAAAATACCAAAATGTGGGCTCTACAGAATCGTTCATTTCTTTTACTAACGCATTTCTGTTTTTCAATCCATTTTCCAGACTTCCTCTTAACTTTGCATTATATGATAAATATTTAATATTGTCAGTTTCTCGTTGAATATCATTTTGCAAACTGTAAGAAATTGCATCGACATTGCTTTCCATTGTATGCTTCGTCTGTCTTATCAGATTTTTTTTAGATACATAATAAGAATACATGCCAAGTACTAAAATTGGCAATATAACCAATATCAGATAACTGATAATTAATTTTTTTCTGATAGATGCCTTTCCGTAATACCAATTCCATATTTTTTTCATATTTTTTCTCTCAATTGCTTAGGTGTAATTCCATAATAATTTTTAAACAGTTTATTAAAATAAGATTGATTTTCATAACCACACGCTTTAGCAATTTGAACAATTTTTAATGTTCCTTCTTCAAGCATAACTTTAGCTTTCATCATCTTCACGTCCGTTATATATTTTACCAATGTCTGTCCGGTTTCCTTTTTGAATATATAACTAACGTATGCCGGTGTTAAATTAACATTTTCAGCTACATAATTCAAACTTATATCTTTCGCATAATCTTTTTCTATCAGATTTTTAATTTTATGAATAATCCTTGAGTCATCTTGCTTTTCTACCGCTAACGAATCCAGCATCTTATCTATAGATTCTCCATAAATCTCCAACATTGTCTTTGCATTTTTTGCACGAAACATTCTTTCTGATGAAGCCAGTACCTCTTCCATCTTTATTTTCGGAGATTTATCATACAATGATTTTATGATAGAATACAATATATTTTGCAAATATAATTTACTGACTTTATCTAATGACAAAATCGTTTTCTTCAATAATTCATTTTGTTTTTTTATCAATTCCAAATCCATGGAGGCAAAAGCTTGTTCCAATTTTTTACCGGCACTTTCTACGTCCGAAGCATAATATTCCGTCTCACTATAATATGATTTCACCCTGATTATCTGATTGTCATAACCAAATATCTCACTTTGTATTTTATGGATTTTAACCAGTTGTTCCTCTAATTTTGCATCATTATCTATCAAATCACTAATAATCATTACCGCTTCACTATGAGTTTCCTTATGTAAATCCATCAATAGTTTTTCTGCCTGCTCTTCCAACTGGTTTCCAGTAAGATACTTTTTTTCTTGAACCAACAGATATGCTTCATTCGGATACATATTAAAATATAATACATTTTTCCCCATATACATTTTCAAAAAATGAGTAAATAACTCTTCGTGTTCTTCAAAAAAATTCTCTGCAAATTCAACATCTAACAACTTACATCCTGTATTACTTTGTTCAAAAAGTATCTGATTTACTTTTTCTCTGTCATCAGCAGCAATATGCGCTCTATTAAATATCTTATAAAATAGATTTTTACGATTTTGAATTTCCGCATTTTGTTTTAGCTCATCTTTTTTATTATCATCATTAATTGCTTGTATGACGGAAACCATTAACTTTTGAAATTCTTCAATCTCTATAGGTTTCAACAAATAACTTACGGCATTTGCTTCCAATGCCTGTTTTGCATAATCAAATTCCCCATAGGCGCTATAAATAATAATTTTAATCTCCGGCCATCGTTTATACACTTCTTTCGCCAATTCTAGGCCATTCATAACAGGCATTTTTACATCAGTAAACAAAATATCTATTTTGTACTTTTCAATACATTGCAATGCCTCTTTTCCATTTGCTGCTTGCACGATTTCTAATGGATACTTATATTTCTTTATAAGCCAGGAAATCCCTTCTCTTTCTTCCCGTTCATCATCTACCAGTAAAATTTTCATCTCTTCATTCCTTTATGCTAGTGTATTCCCATATATTCTTGTGCATTTTGCACATATTTTATATAGTATACTCGCTATTTTATGAAATATCAAGCACCCATACATAAAAAAAACCGCCAGTGCAATGCACTGACGGTTTTCAACATTCAATATTAATCCTGTACGTATGGCATAAGAGCGATGTGACGTGCTCTCTTGATTGCTACTGTAAGAGCTCTCTGGTGCTTAGCGCAGTTTCCAGTAATTCTTCTAGGAAGAATTTTTCCTCTTTCAGAGATGTACTTTCTTAATTTTGCTGTATCCTTGTAATCGATCTCGTTATTCTCTTTTCCACAGAATACGCAAACTTTTTTTCTTCTGCGTCCGCCGCCTCTTCTCTTGAAGCCGCCTTCTGGACGATTTCCTTTATCGTAAGCCATTTTGGTTTCTCCTTTCAACAAAATGAAATGCGGCAAGTACCACAGCATGGTACTATTGCCTAATTAAAAGGTAATTCCTCATCAATTCCATCCGGAATGTTCATGAAGCCGTCACCTGCATCAGATACTGGTGTGGCTGGTGCCGGAGCCGGTGATGGAGCTGCCACACGGAAACTTCCTGCATTTGCGTCGCTTACTGCCTTGCTTTCAGCAAATTCCTGATCTTCTACAACAACATCTGTTGTGTAAACTTTCTGACCTTCTTTATTGGTATAGCTTCCTGTCTGAATACGTCCGGTTACGATAACCTTCAGTCCCTGACGGAAATATTTCTCAGCAAATTCTGCACTTCTTCCGAAAGCAACGCATCCGATAAAGTCAGCTGTCTGCTCTCCGTCGTTGTTACGTCTGAATCTGCGGTCTACAGCTAATGTATATCTTGCGATCGCTGTAGAATTCTCACCCTGTGAATATCTTACCTCAGGATCTCTTGTCAAGCGTCCCATCAAAATTACTTTATTCATATTATACCTCTACTTCCTGCTTATGCATCCTGTCTAACGCATAAAAATCTGATAACGTTGTCCATAATGCGAATTCTCTGCTCGATTTCGCTTGGAGTCTCAGCATCAGACTCGAAGTGGATGAAATAGTAGTATGCTTCTTTCATCTTCTGAATCTCGTAAGCTAATCTCTTCTTACCCCATTCATCAACGTCAGAGATCTGTCCACCGAAACGTTCAACTAATGCTTTCACCTTTTCGATTACCTGAGCTCTTTCGTCGTCTTCGATTTTTGCACTGACAACAACAGCTAATTCATATTTGTTCATGTCGTCTTGCACCTCCTTCTGGTCTTTTGGCCCCCGCTCATCTTATGTGGGAGCAAGGATTTCTGTCTCTATTTTAGGACAGAATTATTGTATCACGAGTTCCTATGTTACCATAAAGTCTCGATTTTTTCAAGCTTTTTTCTTCAAATCTTTTGTATTTTTTTCTACCAATTTGCGGGCGATCATGATCTGATGTCCGCATCCCATACATTTCAGTCGGAAATCTGCTCCAACCCTTAGTATCTCCCATTCTTTACTTCCACATGGATGCGGCTTTTTCATTGTTACCACATCTCCTACTTCATAGGTATATTCTTTCTTCATCACTGTTTCGTCTCCTCCTCTTTTACCCCTCTTACAACAAACCGGTGATTATCACTGGCACTGGTACAGGTCGACAATGTAACGATCGTATCTGCCGTTGTCACTTCCACGCCGGTATTATACAGAGAAGTACTCTGCGTCATATTCAAAAATTCCTGATATTCTTCATCTGTTTCAAATGTTGTCTGATACGATTCCGAAGTGTCGACTACCTGTCCTGCCGAATAAATATGATATTTCAGAATTCTTCCATCAACGGTATATATGTAAAAATATGGATTATTCTTCCAGAATTCACGGGTATCATAATCCTGCAGGTGACGGAACATCGAACCGTCCCGCATTCTATGTCCATATATTACAGAGTTTTTATCCGAAAAATCCTTTTGATTGTCAACATTCAGGAAGATTGCTCCCAGCGTATTTTCGTTAGACGAAAATGTTTTCTTCAGATATTTACTGTTATCCGTTCCCTGAACAACCGGATAATTGATCTGACTCGGCTCATCCGGGAATCTGATCCATGCGATCGTATCCGGATTGATCTCCAGCAGTTTTTGAAAATCAACAGAGAATGTATCATCTCCGTCTTCACTATGATTTTTATCTTTATCATTTTTATTCTTATCATCCGTCACCGCAAGTTTCCGCACTTTATCATACTCACTTCTTCCATCCAGATAACCTTTTCCGATCTTAAACAGTTGAAAACCCGACACACAGAATACGATCAGTGCGATCACAAGAATCACATTGGCGATTATATTCCCTTTTTTCTTCCGCCTTCTTCCGCGGTGATGTTTTTTTCCTTCATTGTCTGCATTTTCATTTCTCATTCCGGATTCGATCCCTCCCTGTGCTGTTCTATTTTCTTTACTTTTTCGATTCCATAATCTCTACGATCGTCTTTTCCGTCCCTATCATTCCAGGGGATGCGATCATTCCCATGTACTTCATAGTTGCTTCCGGGGTCCTGCCGTTGATTCCATGAATATTTTCTATGCAGATATCATCCATTGCCATATCTGTTGCACGGAATGCTGCATCTACTGCCACGATCCCTTTCATCGTACATCCGTGATTGCCTCCGTCACAGATCATTCCGGTCAGACCGCTTGCCATATTCTGAATCACTTTTGTATGTTTTTCTCCATCCGCTCCCTGCAGATATGCCAGTCCACAGGCCATCCCGGTTCCGGCTGCAATCCCGCAGCCGCAAAATGCCGATAATCTTCCTGAGTACTCTTTGATATACATCGTGATCAGATAGCTGAGTGCAGTTGCTCTCCACAGGGTCTCATCATCCGTCTTATCTTCATTGGCATGCCGGTACGCATACAACGGCATCGTCGCAATGATTCCGTGTGCACCGCTCCCGGTAATGCTCATAGCCGGTCTGGAAAGGCCCAGAACCCTGGCCTCTATCGCACCGTTACACAGTAATTGTGCCGTCTTAAGTGCATCCCTGGATATGATCCGGTTGCCATTCTCACGATAAAGTTTCTTTGCGAACACTGCCCTGTCCGAAGCCAGTCCTTCTTTTAATAATTCCAGGTTCATCGTATACGCTTTTTCTATAAACGCAATCTCTTCAACCGGAACTGTATTTACATACCGCAGGATCTCTGCCAGGGAATATCCGTGAATTACCGGACGTGCCTGCTTTTTCCGGGATTCATCCCTGTACATCTTATCTTCTGTCTCAAATATTACAATACCGTCTTTTTCTATCTTTACGATATTCGTATGTGCATCCCGGATCATCACCTTACACCGGTTATTCTCCGTTGTCACCACGGCATCGATCGTGATCTCGGATCCGACATGATCCATAACCACCTCCACCAGACCGTCGCTCACCATCTGCGCCGCTTTCTCATCATCTTCCGGTGTGATATCTGCCAGCGATTCCAGTCCTTTTTCCGCATCTGCCGCTACCGCCCCAAGTGCCGCCGCATAATAGTTGCCGAATCTCTCCGAATTAGGAATTCCACAGGTAAATGCATTCTTGTACATACCGGAATTCAATGCCACATGTACATTTACAATCTTACCTTCCGTATATTTCTTCGCACTTGCCACGGCAAATGCGATAGCTCCCGGCTCGGTCACGCCAAGTGCCGGTTTCATATCTTCTCTGATCAGCTCCGTCAGATTCTGCATATTCTGCCTCCTCCCCGTTATCAACCCTGTTCTACGAAATTAACATTCTTATCTTAACACATCCACCACAGTTTCTGCACTTTTCTCATCTAAAATCTTTAGAAATTTTAATACTCTGTTTATTGATTTTTCCTATTCCCGGCGTATGATTAAATGTATATTGCAAGTACTATTTTAAGAGGTGAATGAATTGAAACTAAAAGACAGATTTATACGTTTTATGTACGGAAGATATGGTGTTGATTCCTTTGGCAAATTTACCATCTGGGGATCCCTGATCCTTATGCTGATCGCAGGATGGACGCATCGGGGAATCCTTTCCTGGCTGGCATGGGCCGGTATCATCTATTCTTATTTCCGGATGTTTTCCAAAAATACTTACAAACGAGCCGCCGAGAATCAGAAATATCTGCAGATGACACGCGGCATCCGGACATTTTTCTACAGGCAGCGTAACATGATAACACAGCGCAAGACACACCACATTTACAAATGTCCGTCATGCAAACAGAAGATCCGTGTTCCAAAAGGAAAAGGCAAGATTGAGATCCGCTGCCCGAAGTGTAACACCAGATTTATCAAACGAAGCTAAGGAGTTCCCATGTTTGGTTATATTTCTATCAACAAAGCCGAGATGAAATTCAAAGATTATGATGTCTATCATTCTTATTACTGTGGACTATGCAAAGTCTTAAAAGAATGTTATGGTAGAAGAGGTCAGGTGACTTTATCCTTTGATATGACATTTCTTGTGATCCTGCTCACCGGTCTTTATGAACCGGACACGAAGACAGAAATGGTCCGTTGTATTGCACATCCCATGCAAAAGCATGCGGCAAAGACCAATGAATTTACTGAATATGCCGCAGCCATCAACATGCTGTTATCTTATTATAAGTGTGAAGATGACTGGGCAGACGAACACAGGAAGAAAGCTTTTGTTGCCGCAAAACTTTTGCATTCAAAGATAAAGAAGATTGAAAAATTATATCCCGTAAAATGTAAGGTCATCTCAGAAAATCTCGCCCAAATCTCAAAATATGAGGCAGAAAATGAACAGAATCTGGATCTTATGTCCGGACTTTTTGGCAATATCATGGCTGAGATTTTTGCATACCGCCACGATGAATGGGAATCCTCTCTTCGTAAGATCGGATTCTTCCTCGGAAAATTCATCTACCTGATGGATGCCTACGATGATGTCGAAAAAGACATCAAATCCGGCAGCTATAATCCATTCAGGAAGGCATACCTGGACGATCCTGCATTTGCAGATGACTGCCGCAGCCTTCTGACGCTTATGATGTCGGAATGCTCCAGGGAATTCGAACAGCTTCCGATACTGCTGCATGCAGAGATCTTGCGGAACGTTCTCTATTCCGGAGTATGGAGCAGATACACTGCCGTAACATCCGAAAGACTCGCCGGCAAGAATACACACAACGCTGCAGATACTGCTGACGGCAATTCCACCGCCGGTAGAACCACAAATGATAATCCACATCCTGATACAGATAATTCAACAACAGGAGATCAAAAACAATGACAGATCCATATAGTGTCTTAGGAGTATCCCGTGATGCTTCTGATGACGAGATAAAAAAAGCATATCGTAACCTCAGCCGAAAATATCATCCGGATGCCAATATCAATAATCCGAACAAGGATCAGGCAGAGGCAAAATTCAAAGAAGTCCAGCAGGCCTATCAGCAGATCATGAAAGAGCGGGAATACGGCTCTTCCGGGAATTACGGTCCATATAGCCAGAACGGATATGGTCCGTTCCGCGGCTTCTACGGAGAATACCGACAGACCGGTAATGCAGGTAATGCAGGTCAGGAAAGTGAGCAGGATCTTCACTTAAGAGCTGCTGCCAACTTCATCAACAACGGCCGGTATCAGGAAGCAATGAACGTATTAAACGGAATCAACGAGCATACTGCCCAGTGGTATTACTACAGTGCGATTGCCAATTCCGGTCTCGGCAACAATGCAACGGCCCTTCAGCATGCCAAAGAAGCGCTCCGCATGGAACCAGCCAACTATCAATACCAGATGTTAGTTAACCAGTTTGAAAGCGGCGGAAGCTGGTACCGACAACGCCAGAATCCGTATACCACCACCTTCGGCGGTGGAAGCGACTGGTGTGTAAAATTATGTATTGCCAACATCGTCTGCAACTTATGCTGCAGCGGCGGAATGTGCTGCGGTGCCCCGGGCGGTTACAGCGGCGGCCATTATATGTAACTCATAAAATTTCAATGTAATCCAGATGTACAATAAATTGTGACCATCAACAAACGCAAAAAGGAGGAATTCTTATGTTGGATTATCTTGTTTTATATCAGAGTGAATCCGGAAATACAAAGAAAATTGCTGCATCTATCTTCTCGCGCCTTCCCGGCAATTCCAAAGATCTGATCGATATCGATACAGATAAGACAATTCCGGAAGCCAATGTCTACTTCATCGGATTCTGCGTGCACCGCGGAAGCTGCAGTATGGAGGTCAGTGACTTCTTAAGTGACTTAAGCGGCAAACAGATCGCTTTATTCGGAACTTGCGGAATGGGGGATTCTCCGGAATATTATAAGGATATTGCCGGACGCGTCAGTGCCTGGATCGAAGCAGACAACGATTATCTTGGATATTTTATCTGTCAGGGAAAGATGCCGCAGAAGGTACGTATGAAGTATGAATCCATGAGAACTAACGAGAATAACGACCAGATCGACCGTTTTATCCAGAATTTCGATCTTGCACTTACTCATCCGGATGATCTGGATGTGGAGCATGCAAAAGTATTCGTCGATCATATGTTAAAGAAGATTCAATTATAACGAAATAATATACGAGAGGCTGCCACCGGCAGCTTTTCTTGTATTCTTTGACAAAAACACCCGGAAATAAATATTCCGGGTGTTTTTTATAAGAGGCGCCAACCAGATTTGAACTGGTGATAGAGGTGTTGCAGACCTTTGCCTTACCACTTGGCTATGGCGCCATATGACTCCAACGGGAATCGAACCCGTGTTACCGCCGTGAAAGGGCGATGTCTTAACCGCTTGACCATGGAGCCGTATATTTATTTGTCATTGTGTTTTTCACACGACCGAGATTTAATATATCATAGACTCAGTTGTTTGGCAAGTGTTTTTTTGAATTTTCCGAAAAATTTTTATTTTTCAGATTTTTTTCTTATTTTCTGCGGACAGCAAAAGCTTTGCCTGCTTTTTTCCGTCCGCATCTTGTCCGGTTCATAATCGTAATAACGAATCCATATGTCCCTTACAGAAGTGTGTGATATAAAATCAAACGTGTTACATCAGAATCAGATCTTACATGCCCCTGTCGTCATCTTAATTATTAGCGATTGTGATCTATCCTGTCCATATGCTCAATCAGCCGGAATATCTGACTTGTATATCCCCACTCATTGTCATAGAAACAAATGACCTTGAAAAAGTGGGAATTCACTTGAATTCCCTGCCTTGCATCAAAGATCGATGCATGTGAATCTCCGATAAAATCTGAAGATACCACTTCATCCTCTACATAATCCAGAATGCCGGACAAATATGTCTCAGAGGCCTCCCGGACTTTTTTGCAGATCTCATCATATGATGCCGGCTGCTTTAACGCTACATTCAGATCAACAATTGATACATCTGAAGTTGGAACCCTGTAAGAAATACCACTCATCTTATCCTTTAAAGCCGGAATGACAAGCGAGATTGCTTTTGCGGCTCCCGTTGTAGATGGAATCAGGTTACCAAATGCCGAACGTCCGGTTCTCCAGTCTTTCTGAGAACGGCTGTCCACAACCTTTTGTTTTGCAGTTGCGGCATGAATCGTTGACATCAGCCCATATTCGATTCCATAATTATCTTCCAGAACTTTACAGATTGGTGCGAGACAATTCGTAGTACATGATGCATTCGATACAACTGGCATATCCGATGTATATTTGTCATGGTTGATTCCCATGATAAATGTCGGTGTATCCCCATCTTTTGCCGGTGCTGAGATAATAACTTTCTTCGCACCGCCTTCTAAATGGGCTTTTGCCTTTTCCGTTGTACAGTATGCACCTGTTGCATCAATAATATACTCTGCACCACATGCTCCCCATGGAATCAATGCCGCATCTGATTCTGAAAATACAGGAATCTTCTGTCCTTCAATGATCAGTCCATTCTCATATGTATCCAGTTCTCCCTGAAAACGTCCAAATGTAGAATCATACCGGATCATATACTTCATATAACCCAGGTCTGCATTCCGTACATTGATTCCGCATACTTTAATTGAGATTTCATGTATTCCAAGGGATTTAATAATTGTTATATTTTATTATCAAATATCTCTCAAGCCTTTGAAAACACTAAGTTTGGCGCAGGTGAGCTTTCCCTTATTGTTTCCCTTGTGTTATATCGTCCCACCAGTGTTTACGAACTCTGATAAGGGCAAATACAAGGGCAAAAAAACTGATAACACATTATAGCACAAAATGAAAATGACATGGTGAACTGATTGAAACGCTTCTGATTTTTGTAAGAAATGATTGATTGAATGATAAGGAGATTTGATACAATGAGAACAATATTTGCAGAATACAATCCACAACGTAATAGTGTTGATGTTTATACCTCTGCGAGCTATATGCTCCGCATTGACTGTTGGGAAGCAGAAAAGAATTTAAAAACTACGCCTGGCTCAGATTGTGCATTAAATGCACTTGCAATTGGTGAACCGCTTGAATATGTACGATTATATCTGGATGGGAATATGCAGATGTGGGTAGATGCGGAAGATTCATTGGAAATCTTTTAAAATAATCCAAACTTACGTCAGCTACCACATACATGTAAGTTGTCATCTGTTTGTGTAATCACTAAAAACATTGACTTTAAAAATCAAAGCCGCCGTTATATAAATACATGAAATTGAATCTGCTTTGCGACGGCTTTTTCTTTTACCATTTGTAAAAATAGAAATATAATCAATATAGTTCAGGCACTTTTCTTTTAAAGATAAGTAGTGTAGCAATGACGGTAACAATAGCAACTAAGATAACTTGCATTATGGACTCCTGATTGGTTGTGTTTTTGGTGATAATAACTTGCCGTAACACAATAACAATCAAAGATGTAACGATTGTTGCAGGAACAGATTTTCTGATCATGCCAATAATAAATGACCACAGAGACAGCACCATACATATAATCACAGTGGTTATTGCCATTGGTATCCATGTTCGGAGCATTGATGGTTGAAATGTTCCCTCCAGCATATTAAAGGATTTATCCGCAAATATAATATAACTGCTACAACAGATATATCCAATCGTCATTGAAATCGCTGTATAAACCATGATTATAGTTAATTTGCTGGCAATCAATTTTATTCTGTTTAAAGGATAAGAAAACATAATCGTAATTGTTCGATGATTATATTCTCCAATAACCAGCTTTGCCGTTAAGACCGACGAGTACACAAGAAAAATGAATGACATCAATAAGCCAATGACAAGGTATGTGCTTTCAAATGTGTCTTTGACCTGTTTGGGGTCTGTCATGCTATCCCATAAAGATATTGTAATGAAAAGGATGCTGAAAAGAATTGCGGCAAACATAAAGATAATATTTTGTGCAATACCAAATTTTTTCAGTTCCAGTTTGATCAAATGTGTCATCTCATTTTTCCTCCTCTGTAAGCTGGAAAAAGAAATCTTCCAGTGTGTCTTGCTTGCGTCCCATGCTCTCCAAACCAATCCCGTTCTCAATGATTGCTTTTGACAGAGCTTTACCTGAAATATCAGAATCATAAATGTGGATAAATTCTTTATCTAATACACTAAAATTCGTGATTCTCATGTTTTCAAGCAGTGCAGCAACACGAGTCACATCGTCAACCTGCAAGCTGATATAATCTGTTTGATGCTTATGGATTTCTTCGATAGGTAATTCTGTTAAGAGTTTTCCGTGTTGAATAATTCCAATCGTATCAGCAAGAAGATCCACTTCGGATAGAATGTGGCTGGATATAAAAATAGTTGTTCCATCTTCTTGATTTAGCCGTTGAAAAAGGGTTCGCATTTCACGAATACCCTCAGGGTCTAAAGCATTGATCGGTTCGTCTAAAATCAAAAATTCTGGCTTTGCCAGAATAGCTCTTGCAATAGCAAGTCGTTGTTTCATACCCAACGAGTAATGACAAACTTGTTTTTTCTCGACATTCTGCAAGTCCACCAAATGCAAAACCTCATCGATTCGTTCCTTGTTGGGAAATCCCATATACTCACAGTGCAGCTCTAAGTTTTGTCTGGCAGTCATTTTATCGTAAAAGTATGGATTCTCAATAATAGAACCAACCTTTTTGAATATTTCATAACTGTGACTGGTAACTTTTTCGCCTAAAAGCTGAACCTCTCCAGCATCTGGCTGGATAAGACTCAAAATCATTTTCATAACCGTGCTTTTTCCTGCGCCGTTTGGACCAACAAAGCCATATATTGCCCCTTTAGATATATGCATATTTACATCGTCTACAACAATATTATCTTTGTAGGCTTTTCGCAAACCTACGGTTTCCATAATATAATCCATTTTGTGTGCCTCCTTTATAGCTGCCATTATACAAAATGGACTTCTCTTTTCTCTGTCATAAATCTAACGATTTTCTAACTTTTTCAAGATGATTGAGAAAATAGTTTGCTCATTTTGTACACTATAAACTTCTAAGTCTGCCCCAATTTGTTCAGCAAGACATTTTGAAATTGAAAGCCCCAAACCACTGCCGGAAGTTTTTCGGGCTGTTGTATAATTCCTTTCAAAGATCTGTTTTTGCTGCTGTGGTGATATCCCATCTCCTCGATCTTCTATTTCAATAATGTTTTTTCCATTTGATGTGGTGAGCCTTAAAGAAATATACTTACCATCACCACCATGTCGGATGGCATTGTCTATCAGATTTTTTAAAATGCGTTGTAACGCCTCGTTATCTGTATAGGCAAAAATCGGTGTATCCGGTATCTGAATATTGACTTCAAATTGTTTCTGTTCAAGAAGGTCATAGTAGTCCAAAATTGTATCTTGGCAAATCCTTGATATATTTTCCTTTTTCATTTTAATAGAAAAATCTCCAGAAGTTATTTTAGACATTGTAAAATAGTCGTTAATTGTTGAGATTAAATCATCAGCCTTTTGGTCTATTTTAACAGCCATAGCATGAACATTTTCAGATGCAGAGTAAGTGTTTGTTATATTGGAAAGCATTTCACTATTTCCTTTTAGAACAGTGAGTGGAGTTCGGATGTCGTGAGAGATGTTTGTAAGGACTTTCGCCATTGCCTGTTTACTCTGCTCAAATTGTGACTTTTTTGTATAAAAATCCTGAAGCAGCTTATTAAGTGCAGCGCTTAATTTCTTGATACTATCATTATCTGTAGGTATAAGTACAAAGCCATTTTCAGAAATGACAGAAATAGTATCAAGCCTACTTGTAATATAATCAATTTCTCGTACTAATTTTTTATGCTGTATCTGTTGCCAGATCAATATAAAAACCATAACAAATGAAAGAACCACAAATAAAATCATCATCTATTTCTCCTCCATCTTATATCCAATGCCCCATAAAGTTTTAACATAGGCTGTACTGTCTTCTGCATTGCTCTTCAATTTCAAGCGAAGACGATTGATGTGTGTATTCAACACATTTTCATTTCCAAAATATGGTTCTTTCCAAATCAGTTCATATAGCCTTTCCTTTGAATAAGCCTGCCCCGGATGGCTTGCTAAAATGTATAAAATTTGAAATTCAATTGGCGTTAAATCTATGGTTACTCCTTTGCGCTGAACCATGTGACTATGAGGGTCGATTTCTATATCTTTAATTTTGATAATTGAATTATTCGGTAACGCCTGGTAGGTTCTTGCTCGTCTGATGTTAGCCTTTATTCTAGCAGTAAGCTCAATGAGTGAAAAAGGTTTTACCACATAATCATCAGCACCCAAATTCAATCCTAATGATTTGTCTATATCATTGTCTTTAGCAGTAATAATAATAATTGGTATCTTGCTGACTTTACGAATTATCTTAATAATCTCCATCCCGCTTATGTCCGGTAACATAAGATCAATAAGCGCGAGCGCATATTCATCATAGCTTGTAATTTTCTGGATAGCTGACATACCATCATTAAAAGCTGTCACTTCAAATTCTCCTGATAAATAATCGTTTATCATTCCTCTTATTTCTTTATCATCTTCAATCAATATTATCTTGTTTTCTATCATGATTACTCCTTGATTTTTTATTCTTCCGTCAATAGGTTTTTCTGCATCTTTTTTTCTCAACCAAATGGTTGTCTTTTTTACTTCTACCAAAACATTATAGTTCCCTTGCTCGGACAAAACAAGTTATCCACTTTCATTCATTCACAGAATCTGTATATCGACATAATCAGTCTTTTTATCTTGCATCATGAAATGACCAATTATGCCGATTTATTGTTTAACAGTTTTAGGCATGGTATAGTATGTTTTAGTAATATCCCCTTGTTTCCCGCCAGCCTTTCACATACCATCTTATCACGACATATATTACCTGTACCAATAACAATAGAAACAGTAGATTGACTGGTAATATTGTCCTTATCCAATCTGCGAAATAGATTGCTATTGCCATACTTACGAGTATCACCATTATGGTAATCATATCCCAACAGTATTTCTTATATAGCCCTGCAATCTTTATTTCGATGAATGCCAAAAGTATTCCCACACCCACCAGACATCCACCGGAAATCAGTATTCTTATCATCCAGTATATAATTCCGGCAACGACAGGATTGGATATTCCATTGCTAACCTGTGCCACATTCTTCCCTGCCAGTATAGTCAATCCTGCAATGTTCTGTATAAAAGTGGCGATTGTATCAAAGAATACCACGCAATCAGAAATAAATATTTTTGACCGTATCATCTGAAAAAGAGTAGTTGATACGGAATACCATATCAGCAGAAACATCAATGCTTCATACATGGCTGTTTTTGTTTTATATCTGCCTGCCAGTTTTTCTCTCTGCGTATCATACTTTTCCTTGGCTTTCAGATAAGCTGTCAGATTACAGTTCCCACACTTTTGATAGAGTACCGGCTTTTCAACCGGTATCTCTACTTTTTTCTGATGAGAGAGTGCATAGTCCCGTTCCTGTTCTGCCTGCCTTAGCTTATCTTGACATTCCTCTGTCATGATTTCGGCAGCGTGCGTTTTCTCTTTCTCGCTCTGCAACAATTCTTTTGTTTTCCTCAAGTCGTTCTTTAAGGCTTGAATGTTCCCTGCTCTGTTCTCGCTGTTTAACCTCTCGTTCAAGGTCAGCGAGACGTCGAGCTGCACTTTCAGTTTCCTGATAGTCCGGTCTTTCTGGTCGAGTTCTTCCTGCATCTGCTCCGTCAGCATTAGCAGTTCTTCCAGTTGATCGTCGTTCTTTGAGTTTCTTAATTCGTTCATCAATCAACCTTCCTTTCTCTAATTGCTGTTCAAGTTCAGTAATTCGCTGTTCTGTTTCTGCAATAGCCGGTTCTCGCTGTTCAATTTCTGTGCCAATTCCTGCCATTGCTGATTTTCGTCTGTGAGTTTCTGTATCTGGTCTGTCTTTTCTTCCAGAAGCATCAACAGTCCTTCTGTATCCGGTAAGATTTGTAGCAGCTCTGACAATTCTTTCTCTAATTGCTGCAATCGTTCTTCCTGCTCCTGAAAGCACATCAGCTTCTCGTCCTTTTCCTGTATCTCCTGAAGCATCTCTGCCATGATATTCTGCTGTTCCTCTATCTGTGTAATCATTGCTTCCATCATGGGAATTACTTCTTTGCTTTCTTCTAATGTCATTCAACCACTCCTTCCATATTGACAATGCACCGGATACCTTACCAAAGGTTGTGATTACCTTTTGCAGTAGTGCATTTTGTTTTTTAATCATCTGGTTTTCCTCTACCTTCCATGAACCATTCCATATCTGTCCGGTGAGATATTTTTCCTCAATCTTTCTTGCATCCGCACCCTCATGAATCGTAGGGATTTTTAATTTGCCCTGTCTTTCATAAGAGCGGTGGTCAATCTGATTGTCTATGGATAAATGCCGGTTACACATCCCAGCCCATTCGCTTCGCCATAACTCACAATTCTTTGGATTATTCCAGCCGGTAGCATCGGTCAGAACCCGTTTCCATTGTTTTCGGTTTCTTGCCCCGACTTTCTGTACTCCGTTTTCATCAAGTACCGGAATGCGGATTCCATGCCGGTCAGGATTTTTCTTATCCTGCCACCAGTCCGGGTGGGATTCATCAACCACGATATTTCCGTCAGTATCTCTGACAAAATCCCAGTCCTTGACTTCCTTGTTGCCCCATGAGTGGTCTGGATTGAATGGTCGCATGGTTACAAGTAAATGCACATGTGGATTTCCATCGTTCTTATCGTGTATGCTCCAGTCGACACACATTCCCTTATCCACGAAAGTCTTTTGAATATATTCGGTTGTATAATCAATCTGTTCCTGTCTGCTCCATTCTTTCGGCAGGGAAAATTCAAATGAGCGTCCAAGCTGTGCATCTGCATTTTTTTCTATCTTTAAGACCTCATTCCATAGACGCTGTTTCTGAAATGTGATTTTAAACTTTTCCAGTGCGGCATCTTTATCATCCGCTCTTTTATAACGGATAGACTGTTGAAACCTTTTTATATTTTCTTCCGGTACATGCAGCCATTCAGGAGGTGCATTTTCGCACATCATCAGACTGGTGTAGACGACTTCCTTTTTGGAAGTATAGTAACTGATTCTGCCTGTTTCCTCATTCTTCATCACATCTCCATTAAGATATGCCGATGCGGATATGACAGATTTTCCTTTACTGCGCCCGACAATCTTTACTGTAAAGTGAAATATCGCCATGATACGATTCCCCCTTTCTGCCGTATCCGGCATTGATTTCCGACAGCATCTTCTTCTGGTTTTGCAGGAGTGAAGCTGTCGGAACGCCCTCTGCGCAAGAGTGCCCCCTGCGGCATGAGCAGGTCTGGCTGAAAGCCCCGCCGACGGAACGAGCCCGGCAAGCGTAAGCGCAGACCGGTTGCCACTTGTGGCAAACTTATAAGGACGACCTCTGGTTGTCCATAAGTGCGCCCTTCATTCAAAGGCAATGAAGGGAATGGAAAACCCACTCCCTCCGCCATTACACTTCCTCCATGTCTGTAACTAATTCTTTCTGCATCGCTTTTGAGAAAAACTTCCCGTTTGTTTCCTGCCTTTTTAAGAATCCTATCAACTTTGGTAAATCTTCCTCCTCAATCGGACAGCCAAGAACCGATTCCACCGCTCCTCCAATCTGACAGAGCCTGTGGGTTCGTTTTTTACTTTCTTCCGCTTTCTTTCTCTTTTCCAGTTCCTTCCGCTGTGCTATGAGCTTTTTTGTAGCTTCAATGCTTTCCTGTTCCTTTTTCTCTAATGCACGTATTCTTTCTTCATAAGTCTTTGTTGATTTCGCCATATCGTCTTCATCCTTTCTTTTTCCGATAAACAACAGTTCCCGGTTGCATATCAGGAGAAGCACATGGTATAATCCTCTTGCGTGTAGGTATATCATGGCTTCGGTCTGATAGAACCTTTGGCGGTTTCGTAGGAAGCCGCCTTTTTAAGTTGCCACATTTCTTGTGACAGCTTTTACATTTCCTTTATCCCTCAGATCTCGCCCCTCGTTGGCTTCCATGAACTTTTCCAGAATGTCAGTTTTAATAAGGACTTTTCTTCCGACTTTTAATACCGGAAGCTTCTTCCATTCAACCAGCTTTCTCAAAGTGTTTCTGCCAATTCCTGTATAGTCGGCTGCTTCCTCGATGGATAATGCAATCTTTCTTTCCGTCATCTTGTCACCTCCTATTAAATTGCATTATGCAATTTTTGTTGTGCTGTTAGTATAGCGGTTTTATATTGCGTTGTCAAGCGTTATGAAATTTTAAAAATAATCATTAAATTGCATATTGCAATTATGTGAGGTACATGCTATAATTCATACATACCGAAAAAGGAGGCAATCAGCATGAAAGATAAAGAACTACGCAAGCTGATAGGTAGCAGGGCAAAACAGCGTCGTCTGGAATTAAATCTGACACAGCCTTATGTTGCAGAGAAGATGGGAGTTACCGCTTCCACAATCCTGCGTTATGAGAATGGTTCGATTGACAATACCAAAAAGATGGTGCTGGAAGGTCTTTCGGAAGCACTTCATGTATCTATTGAATGGCTCAAGGGGGAAACCGATGAATACGAAACCGATATTACGGATAAGAAAGAATTACAGATTCATGATGCAATGGGCGATATTCTCAAACAGTTACCTCTCGACCTTAGTAAAAAGGAAGATGCTTTTTCCAAAGATTTACTGCTGTTGATGTTAAAGCAATATAACCTGTTTCTGGAATCATTCCAGTTTGCCTGCAAGAATTACAAGGGCAACACGAATGAAGC
>NZ_WWSA01000036.1:0-29691 GCF_009875615.1 Dorea sp. BIOML-A1 | reverse complement strand
GCTCTCTTAGTTTTTCTTAGAGCATGGAACCTGAACCAGAACCACTTTATACTGTTTTCTTCAAGGATCGAGAGGCCGCTTTCCCGTTAATAAATTAAATCCCAATTTTCTTCTTCACTTCCGTCTCAACCAGCACATTCTGATACCTATATATACTAAGCAATATTCCAAACATTATATAACTTATCATAATTCCGCTTCCTCCTGCAGTCAGGAAAGGGCAGTAATTATTCGAAAGCGGAAAACAGCCCAGATTCTCCACTACATATCCGATGAACTGAGTAAACAGGACCACCACGCATCCGGTTCCCATGATCATGCCAAGTTGGTTTTTCTGGTGTCCGGTCTTTTGCAGAAACCAGATCAGGACAGCGCCTATGACAGCAATCGCCAACACTGCCGCCAGTATTCCATAATAATGTATAATAAATGTCAGCATATAATCACTGTTAAAAAACCATATCTTTTCACAATCTCCACGTCCTGTAAAATGTGCCCCTGAGATCATATTTCTTATTGTGCCACATAAGCTTCCTGCATCATTGCCTTCCGGATGAATGAATGCCGACAGTCTTGCCGACTGGTAAGCTCTTACATATCCCATTTTAATCATTAATGTCATCCCTGCTGCCGGAAGCAGGATTACCAGACTCCACATGGTGATCAGCGTTCTTTTTCTATTCACTTCAAACCAGTCTTTCCAGACTGCTATTGATAACAAGATCAGAAATGTAAATTCTACACTAACTGCCATCGACAGATTCGGAATACGTAAAATGAGCCATATCGGAAGCACCTGCCACAATATGGCCTTTGCGATACCGACACATCCTGTTTTTTTGCTTCGCATGCTATATAATACTGCTGCATATAGCGGTATGATCAGATATAACAGCGGCCGTAACGGTAATGCCATACCGAAAAAAAGCGGAATTCCGTATACCGATCCGTTGATATACACCGCTCCAATGAATATACCCAGTCCCATTACTACGATCCATATGCCTGCCAGCCGCTTTGCATATTTTCCGATCCAGCTGTAATCAACATAACAGATTCCGATCATACAAGCCAGCCCTGCAAATGTCCACACAATATTTTTCAGATAATCAATATTGCCGCCAATCCCCGAAGTAATCCCTTCTACCTCTCCCGGATTATTTCCCACATCTGCAAGGGCACTTGTTCTCAGACAGTACATCAGAAGAATTCCTGCCAGATTCAGAACTGCAATAAGACCGATCATTTTCCATGCCATTTTGGGTCTGTGAATCCGGTCCATCTCGATTCCTACTTCTACCGGATCGCCCATCTCCAGAACCGCTGCCTCTTCCGCCTCTGAAGGTTCCATTCCTTCTGTCATATAATCGCACTTCTGGTCTTCGATATGATCTTCCAGTTCTTTGGTCACTAGTGGAAGTGCGCGTTTACAGCGAATCTGGTCTGTTACCGTCTGTATATATCTTCTCCTATCCAAAGCACACACCACCCATCACATCCAGAACCGCCTGTGAATATTCTTTCCACTCTTCTGATTTTCTCTTTAATTCCTTTTTGCCTGCTCTTGTAATGTGGTAATACTTCCGGATCTTTCCGACTGCTTCTTTTTCATATGCTTCCACGAATCCTTTCTCCTCCAGTCCATGCAGGAGAGGGTACAGGGTTCCCGCCTTCAATTCAAATACATTCTTTGACTTGCCGCGCAGGGTATCAATCATTTCATACCCATACATATCCTTTTCTTCTAATAATTTTAATACCAGCATCGTTGTACTTCCCGAAACCAGGCTTTTATCTACTGCCATCTTTTTTCTTCTCCTTTCCATGCATAACATATAGATCATCTACATATTGTATCGGTTATCTACATATTATATCGATTACCTATATATGTCAATATGATTCCTGTTATTTTATTTCAGAATCTTTTTATATTCTTTTTTCTGTCAGCCTCTTTCGAAGATATAATAAAAAGAAACGTCAGTTCCGGCTTGCTTTTACCGAAACCGACATTTCTTTTTATTTCTCCGTTTTCACTGGTCAGAGCCACTTTCCCCGTCCCCATTGGCTATCCAATGATGTGTCTTGCTACATATACACCGCTTGCCGATGCATGAGAAAGAGAATGTGTCACTCCACTTCCATCTCCGATCACATACAGACCTTTATGACAGCTTTCGAGATTCTCATCGATGTCTACTTCCATATTATAAAATTTCACTTCCACACCGTAAAGAAGCGTGTCATCATTCGCCGTTCCAGGTGCTACTTTATCCAGCGCATAAATCATCTCCACGATACCATCCAGGATTCGTTTTGGAAGTACAAGGCTTAAGTCTCCGGGTGTTGCAGATAAGGTTGGTGTTACAAGGCCTTCTTCAATACGCTTCTCTGTACTTCTTCTTCCACGTACCAGATCACCGAAGCGCTGTACAATAACACCACCGCCAAGCATATTGGAAAGTCTTGCGATACTTTCCCCATAACCGTTGCTGTCTTTGAACGGTTCTGAGAAATGTTTTGCAACCAGCAATGCAAAGTTCGTATTGTCTGTCTTCTTCTCATTGCCTTCATAGCTGTGTCCGTTTACCGTGATGATTCCGTTGGTATTCTCATTTACGACAATTCCATTTGGATTCATGCAGAATGTGCGGACATTATCTTCGAACTTCTCTGTACGATATACAATCTTACTTTCGTAGAGTTCATCTGTCAGATGCGAGAAGATAACTGCCGGAAGTTCTACACGGACTCCGATATCTACACGGTTAGATTTAGTAGGAATCTCCAGCTCTTTACACACTTTCTCCATCCATTTACTTCCGCTTCGTCCTACAGAAACGATGCATTTTTCACATTCATAGTTTCCTTTTTCACACACCACTTTGTAACCGTTTTCAATTATTTCGATCGTCTCTACCGGTGTATCAAAATAGAAATCTATATGATCTTTCATCTGGTCATACAGATTCTGAAGCACCACATAGTTGATATCTGTTCCAAGATGACGTACCGATGCATCGAGAAGATTCAGCTTGTTCTGCAGACAAAGCTTCTTGAATTTGGTTCCGGCTGTCGAATAGAGTTTTGTTCCTTCCCCACCGTTTTCCATGTTGATTTCATCTACATACTTCATCAGTTCTACTGCCTGTTTCTTCCCGATATATTCGAACAATGTTCCCCCGAAATCATTGGTAATATTATATTTCCCATCAGAAAATGCTCCTGCTCCCCCGAAGCCGCACATGATCGAACATCGTTTACAATTGATACAGCTCTTAATTTTTTCCCCATCAATCGGACATTTTCTCTCTTCAAGCGGATATCCCTCTTCAAACACGGCAATCTTACATTCCGGCTTCTTTTTCATCAGCTCATACGCCGCAAAAATCCCTCCCGGACCTGCTCCAATAATGATCACATCATAATTCATAAGTATCTTCTCCTTCTCATGACATATATATAAACCTTTCTTCCGGTTTTATATTTATTCTTGTTTCTAATTATACTATTTGTAAGTAAAGTGCCGGCTATATTCTACGTTGACATTCACATTTCGTCAAGCTTTTTCCATAGATTTTTAAAGATTGTTCACAGTATATATCTCTGCATTTTTGTAATGTTTCCCAACAGACAGATTCTCCTTTCCGCATCTATCCTTCCCCGCTTATTCTATGCATCTTTTTGTTATTTTTATGCATTAATTTGCATGTTTTCCAACTTTTTTCTCGTTTTTTCTTGCATATTTATAAAATTAGGTGTATAGTATTCCTTGCAGCCGCAAGCGCACACTGTTAAAAGAAAGACTTGACTTTTCCGGCTGTATACGAGAAGATTATTTTAAAGCGATTGATAAAACTATATTTCATGTAGGAGGATATATAATATGAAAGAAAAAGTTGTATTAGCATACTCAGGTGGTCTTGATACCACAGCAATTATCCCATGGCTGAAAGAGACATTTAACTATGATGTTATCTGCTGCTGTATCGACTGTGGTCAGGGGGAAGAACTGGATGGACTGGAAGAAAGAGCAAAGCTTTCCGGCGCAGCCAAATTATATATCGAAGATATCGTAGATGATTTTGCTGATAACTACATTGTACCTTGCGTTCAGGCACATGCCGTATACGAAGATGAATATCTTCTCGGAACTTCCATGGCCCGTCCTGCAATCGCAAAACGTCTCGTGGAGATTGCACGGAAAGAAAATGCTGTTGCCATCTGCCACGGTGCTACCGGTAAAGGAAATGACCAGATCCGTTTTGAACTTGGTATCACAGCACTTGCTCCGGACATCAAAATCATTGCTCCTTGGAGAATGACAGATATCTGGACCATGCAGTCACGTGAAGACGAGATTGATTACTGTAAAGCACACGGAATCGACCTCCCATTCGACGCAAAGCACAGTTATAGCCGTGACCGTAACTTATGGCATATCAGCCATGAAGGCCTGGAACTGGAAGATCCTTCCAATGAACCTAACTACGATGACCTTCTGGTAATGTCTACCACACCGGAAAAAGCTCCTGACAAAGCAGAATATGTTACTATGACTTTTGAAAAAGGTGTGCCTAAGAGTATCAATGGCGAAGAAATGAAAGTATCTGATATCATCCGCAAGCTGAATGAACTTGGCGGAAAACACGGTATCGGAATCATCGACATTGTTGAAAACCGTGTTGTAGGTATGAAGTCCCGCGGCGTATACGAGACACCTGGCGGAACAATCCTGTATGCCGCTCACCAGCAGTTAGAGGAACTTATTCTTGACCGTGCTACAGCAGAAGTGAAGAAAGAAATGGCTGACAAGCTTGCCCAGATTGTATACGAAGGAAAATGGTTCACACCACTGCGTGAGGCAATCCAGGCTTTCGTTGAAAGCACACAGGAATATGTAACAGGTGAAGTGAAGTTCAAACTGTACAAAGGAACGATCACAAAAGCCGGAACCACTTCTCCGTACTCTCTGTACAGCGAGTCTCTTGCAAGCTTTACAACCGGTGATCTGTATGATCATCATGATGCTAGTGGATTCATCAACCTGTTCGGACTTCCGCTGAAAGTTCGTGCAATGAAGCTGCAGAACGTAAATAAGAATCAGAAATAAATTTTACAACAAAGCAACGAAACCTGGTATGCATGAACAGATATGTGCTTCTTTTTCACGCCACATTTCGTTGCTTTGTTTTTTATTTGTATATTTTTATATATTTTTTGTATATTTATGATATAATTTAATTACTTTAAAACATTCATTTTAAACAGGTAAAAAGGCTGTCAGGTAGCAGTTTTTTTACACACTTTCATTTTTCTTTAAAAGAATCCGGATCTTCCCGTTCTGATTTTTATTCGTTTATTTCATGCAATGGATATTGACCGTATATTTCCTTGCATAGTAACATACGCTTTTTTGCCCTCTAAACGTTATGAATGCAGAACGATCCGGATTATTTCCGGCATGTTTCCGTGCATATTCAAAAGGCGTTGTCAGATTTTCTTCTGACAGCGCCTTATTTCTCTTTAAGGATTCCGTAATCTTTAACGCAATGATCCTGTTTTTATGCACTTCTTTGAAACTGCGAATTATACAGTTCAGCATAGAATCCATTCTGTGCAAGAAGTTCTTCATGATTTCCCTGTTCTACGATATCTCCGTCTTTCATAACCAGAATCATATCTGCATCACGTATTGTTGACAGTCTATGTGCGATCACAAAGCTGGTTCTTCCTTTCATCAACTGATCCATTGCCTTCTGGATCTGAATTTCGGTTCTTGTATCTACCGAACTTGTCGCCTCATCAAGGATCAGTATCTTAGGATCTGCAAGCATTGCTCTTGCAATTGTCAGAAGCTGCTTCTGTCCCTGTGACACATTACTTGCTTCTTCATTTAACTCCATCTGATAACCACCCGGAAGGGTCTGTATAAAACGGTGTGCACGTGCTGCCTTTGCAGCCTCCACTACCTCTTCATGCGTTGCATCCAGCCGTCCATAACGGATATTATCTTCGATACTTCCTTTGAACAGCCAGGTATCCTGTAATACCATTCCGAACATTTTTCTCAGATCATCGCGGTTAAAGTCACGGACATCATGCCCGTCCACCTTGATCGAACCACTTCCAACATCATAAAAACGCATCAGTAATTTGATGATCGTCGTCTTCCCTGCACCGGTAGGTCCTACAATCGCAACCTTCTGTCCCGGCTTTACATCCACACTGAAATCATTGATGATCGTGTGATCCGGATTATATCCGAAATGAACATGTTCGAAGCTTACGCTTCCTTCCATTTCATCAATACATGCCGGATGTTCCACTGTCTGGTCTTCTTCCGCCTCCTCAAGGAATTCGAAGACACGCTCAGATGCTGCAGCTGTGGACTGTAACATGTTTGCCACCTGCGCAACCTGCTGGATCGGCTGCGTAAAGCTTCTTACATACTGGATAAAAGACTGGATATCACCAACCTGGATTCTTCCTTTCATAGCAAGATAACCGCCCAGGATAACTTCTCCGACATAACCAAGATTTCCGACAAACTGCATGATTGGCATCATCATTCCGGAAAGAAACTGCGATTTCCATGCAGAAGTATATAAAATATCATTGTCCCGCTTGAATGTAGCGATTACATCCTCCTCTTTATTGAATGCTTTGATGATACTATGACCGCCATAGATTTCTTCTACCTGTCCGTTTACATGGCCCAGATACTCCTGCTGGCTCATGAAATACTTCTGCGAACGTTTTACGATCATAGAAATCAGTCCCATTGAAACCGGAAGAATCAGAAGTGCTACCAATGTCATCAACGGACTGATACTGAGCATCATGATCAGCACACCTATGATCGTTGTCACCGATGTGATCACCTGCGTTGCACTCTGGTTCAGGCTCTGGCTTAAGGTATCTATATCATTTGTGATACGGGATAACACCTCTCCATGTGTCTGTTTATCAAAATAATTCATCGGCAGGCGATTGATTTTTTCTGAGATTTCTTTTCTCAGACGATAAGTCAGCTTCTGTGATACTCCTGTCATGATATACCCCTGTACGAATGAAAACACTGCACTTGTCAGATACAGGCATAACAGAGTCAGTACAATATGTGCGATCTTGTCAAAATCGATCCCAGCTCCGCCGGATACTTTTCTGACCAGACCTTTAAATATCTCGGTCGTTGCTTTTCCAAGTATCTTCGGTCCTACGATATTAAATATCGTACTTCCGATGGCAAATACAATCACAAAAAATATTCCAATCTTATATGCGCTCAAATATGCCATCAGCTTTTTCATCGTGCCTTTAAAATCTTTTGCCTTTTCATTGGACATTCTCGGTCCATGTCCTCTACCTCTTGGCATATAATTCCACCTCCTTAAGATCTTCTTCTAATTCATTCTCTGATAATTGTGAAGATGCGATCTGATAATATGCTTCACAGTTCTTAAGCAGTTCTTTATGTGTACCTTTTCCGACGATCTGACCATCATCTAACACAATGATCTGATCTGCATGGAGAATCGTACTGATTCTCTGTGCGACGATCATAACCGTACTTTCTGATGTTTTCTCTTTCAGCTTTGCACGAAGTGTTGCATCTGTCTTATAATCCAGTGCTGAAAAACTGTCATCAAATATATATACATCCGGATGTTTTGCTATCGCTCTTGCAATCGAAAGTCTCTGTTTCTGACCTCCGGATACATTCGATCCTCCCTGGGAAATGGTACTCTTATACTTTTTCTTCTTTTGCTCAATAAATTCAGTTGCCTGTGCAATCGTTGCTGCCTCTGTCATCTCGGCTTCACTTCCATCCGGATTACCATATAAGATATTTGAAGCAATATCGCCTGAGAATAATACAGCTTTCTGCGGTACATATCCCAGTTTCTCCCGGAGTTCGTGTTGTGATACATTTCGGATATCTTTTCCGTCAATCGTAATCTTACCGTCTGTAACATCATAGAATCTCGGAATCAGATTCACCAGCGTAGACTTACCACACCCGGTACTTCCGATAAATGCCGTCGTCTTTCCAGGCTCTGCGGTAAAGGAAATGTCATGCAGGACATCTTCTTCTGCCCCCGGATAACGGAACGATACATGGTCGAATACAATCTTTCCTTTTCCTTCTTCCGGAATGTGTGACGGGTTCTTGGGATCATGGATCATAGTCTCACTTGTCAGTACTTCGTCTACACGGCCTGCAGATACAGCTGCTCTTGGCAGCATAACCGAGATCATACAGATCATTAAGAACGCCATGATAATCTGCATCGTATACTGGATAAATGCCATCATATCACCAACCTGCATTGCTCCGTCATTGATGCTGTGACCACCCACCCATACGATCAGGACCGCAATACTGTTCATAACGAACATCATAAGCGGCATCATAAATGTCATTGCGCGGTTTACAAATAAGTTCGTCTTTGTCAGTGCTTTATTTGCATCATCAAAACGTTCTTCCTCGTACTTCTGTGTACCAAATGCACGGATAACCGAAAGTCCTGTCAGAATTTCACGGCTGACAAGATTCAGTTTGTCAACCTGATTCTGGATTAGCTTAAACTTCGGCATTACCACCAGGAATAAGAATCCTACGATAACTATAATAACAGCAACCGCAAGTCCGATGATCCACGACATGTCGACATTCGTATGAAAGACTTTCCAGATTCCTCCGATTGCCATAATCGGTGCATACAGAACCATCCGAAGGATCATAACAAGTAATAATTGGATCTGCTGAATGTCATTCGTACTTCTTGTAATCAGTGATGCCGTAGAGAATTTATCAAATTCCGCATTGGAGAAACCAACCACTTTACGGAATACATTTTCACGAAGTCTGCGTCCGACACCTGCACCGACACGTGATGCCAGCAGTCCGACCAGTATACTTGCTGCCATTCCGAGGAATGCAAGCGCCAGCATCTTGGCTCCTGTATGTAAAATATAGGTAGTTTCGATCTGATCTGTATCAATTCCTATATGGGTGTAAGCGTCTTTAATGTACCCCGCTGCTGCCTGGGCAATAATTGAATCCTGCATGGAATCCATCTGCTGATCCATCTGTCCGATCAGCGCATTCCTGCCTTCAGCTCCCATAAACTCCAACATATCATAGATATCCATCTTATCAACATTCGGAATTCCAGACATCTGTGTCCGCATCTGCTCTTCGATCTTCTTTGTCATATCACTGCCGGAATCAAATCCTGCTGCCATGAGCATCGGCTTTCCAAGAATCTCTGAAAGCCTGTCCACTTTCTTTTTATCTTCTTTCACAGAAGCTTTTAATTCCATTACAGTACCATTATAGTCGTATTTTTCCACCGACTCTGTATACGCGTTTTTTACAATTTTCTGTCTGTCCGACGGAACCAGCAGTAACAGATGATTCAGATCTTTTTTGGAAATTGTATCAGGTAGAGCTTCATCAATGCCGCCCTGCTGGATACCTACATTCACAATATCCGATGTGTAAGTCGGCAAAGACAGATCACAATAAGCCTGGACAACCAGTATGCAGATAATCGCTGCCACAGCAGCTGCATATGGTTTCAGAAACTTAAATAATTTTCCCATTTTCTTATGTCTTTCCTTTCTGCATTCATATTTATATACAACGGATCTGTCCTATCCAGTTCCGTCTGTATATTCTATTATTAAAAATTCCCACGTGCCGATGGACATGTCTTTTCTATGATTGTATCCATATCCACACCTTTGAAATCCTTTGAGTTCAACAGATTGTTTTTCATTTCTGTCAGAAGGCGCTTCATCAGAAGTATCTCTTCTCTTGATATTCCCTGATAAACTATTTCTTCCATTTCACAAATTACTCTTTGAATTCCTTCTATACATTCTTCTCCTTTTGGCGCGAGATGAATTTTCACCACTCTTTGATCCTTTTCATCCTGTCTTCGTGTCACATATCCTTTTTCTTCCATCTTCCGTAACGCAACAGTCATGGATGGCGGTGTAATGCCGACACGTTCTGCCAGTTGTTTCTGCGACTGTTCACCCCAATGTTTCAACGAAAACAAGACTCCCGCCTGACTTGGTTTCAAGTCCATTTTTTCCATACGCTTCATTGACTGATATTGCATAAATTTCATTAATTGAAATACGGAAAAAAATGTTGACGTTTCCATATCTTTTTCCAAATCCTCCACCTCCTTTTATTAATTAGAATTCTAACGATTATATTAGTCATTTCCACCAATATTGTCAATGTTTTTATATTTTTTTTATATTTTTATTGTTTGTTTTATATTTTATTTATTTAGAATACTAACTAATATACACTCAAAAAAATCCCCGGAAATCCACACTTTTGCGCAGATTTCCGGAGAGTTTTCACACTCACACAGCTCATATCTTCAAAATCTGATTCTAATCTGTCGTTTAATTTTCCCCAAGGTATTCCAAAAATTCGTCTTCCGGAAGCGGCTTGGAATAATAATATCCCTGTATACAATCACAATCGTTTTCCCTCAGGAATACAACCTGTTCTTCCGTCTCTGCTCCTTCTGCCACCAGCTGCATCCCCAGTTCATGAGCCATCGCAATGATAGATTTTAAGATGCTTCTCGACTTCGGATTTGTCTCAATCTGACGTACCAGACTCATATCGATCTTTAAAATATCGAAATTATAGTCCTGAAGTACACCATAAGAAGAATATCCGCTTCCAAAATCATCCAGCAGTGTCACCGCACCTTTTTTCTGCAATGATTCCAGGATATTATTGCGGTTCTGCTTCATCGCCTCAAACGATGTCTCTGTAATCTCAAATCTTGATTTGATTCCAAGCTTCTGAGACGACTCTACATTTTCCTCGATCCATTTCATCATCTTTTCATCATAAAAATCCATCCATGACAAATTGATTGATATCGGAATATTTTTCTTACCGTCTTCGCATCGCTTCCGCATGAATTCAAATACTTTTTTTGTCACATAAAAATCCAGTTCTGAGATATGACCACTCTCTTCTAATGCCGGAATAAATATGGCAGGTGATACGAACCCTCTCTTTGGATGCACCCAGCGGATCAGGGCTTCTGCAGACCGGATCTCTCCGGTCTTCGCATCTACAACCGGCTGATAATATACTTTAAACTGTTCCTGTGCCAGTCCGTTTCTGAGTTCTCCTGCAAGTTCCGCACGATCGATGTAATATGATTTCATCGATGCATCATAGATATTATATGGTTTTACATATTCATCTGTAATATATTTTTTTGCAAGCTTCGCACGGTCGATCATACCATTGATGCTCATTTCTTTATTTTCAACAAAGAAAATTCCGCAACCGCAGAAGATGTGCATCGTCTTTCCCTTCTTTGTGAAATTCCACTCGCAAAGTCCGGAAAGCGCATCAAAATCCAGATTCTTTTTCTCTACCAGACAGGTGAACTGATCAGCCTCCACTCTCGCCACTACGCATGGCTTCAGGCTGGATGATCGCATATTCTTATAAATTGTGCGCAGTACACTATCACCAGTATCAATTCCAAAAAGCTCATTTACTGCTTTGAAATTGCGAACGTTAAAGTACAACACTGCATAATCGGTCCTGTCGGCACAGTGCCGGAATATGTTTTCCGAATTATGGATGAATCCCCGTCTGTTGTACCCGCCGGTCAGCATATCTGTACCGGAAAGCTCTGTAATATCTTCTGTCACAGCCAGAATGATTCCCAGTTCTCTGAACAGATACATGAAATTAAACTCTTTCAGGCGTATCTCTCCATCCTCACTGATCTGATGGACTGTAAAGGAATAACGGCCATTTTGATTCAATTCCCTGCATATCGTTTCTATGTCTGTATTTTTCTTCAGATGCTCTTTTTCCTGCTCCGGAACCATCGTACCCAAGATCTCCCGGCAATACGTATTATAATCGATCTTCGTATGAAGATATCTGTATGCATTAAAATCTTCTGTCGATTCCATATTGATCAAATTTCTGCGAGCATCGATCAATGCAACCTTTTCAAAATTCTTCTGGTAAAGAAGCTGTGGGATTTTTTCTGCCAGATAACTTTCGGTTATGTCCTGAAAATAAAGCACCCCTTCAATGTCATCTGTCACAGAGTTCCGGATCATCTCTATCGTAATGCGGAACATACGGATCTTCTCATCCTGATCTCCCTGAGCAACTGTTTCGAGCGAAATAATTTTTCTCCCAGCTGCAAATTCTTTCAGTAGATTTTCCTGTACAAACAACTGGTTCGCTTTTACTCTGTCTTCACAGCCGATCGCATACATCGATATTCTTCTTACGTAATCGTCCAGATTTTCCTTTTCTCCCCTGATTCCGATATTCTTATTCTTCACTGCACAGGAGATACACATTCCCTTACTTACATTTACGGTCACCGTTCCCAGTGAATCCGTCGTCTTTCTCATGACTTCATCCAGCTGTTTCAGATAGTCATCATTAATATCCCTTACATATAGCATCACGATCTGATTATCATCTTCGTATTCCTCACTGCATATCATTGTAAGTGATACCCACTTGAGTTCATCCTTCACTTTCCGACGGTAACGGATCATCTCTTTTCTGTTTCCTCCTGCGAACGCTTTTCTCAGACGTTTTATATTACAAAACTCAAGATATTCTTTTTTATCATCTTCATAAATGCAATCCATGTCCGCAAAGCCGCGTAGTCTCGCTGAAAAGGAGGTCAAACTGTCGAAATATTTTTTCTGATCATCAAATCCGTCTTTCAATATCAGATAACTGTCTGTTGTCAGGTTGACTTTCAATATTACATAATAGAAATCTGACAGCATTCCCAATGTATCCTGAAAATTCCCCATGGATTTATCATGCAGTGCAATCGTGTTATGCACTCTTCTCAAAACAACAGCCGCATCAAATGGACGTGAGAAATAATCGTTTACACCAAGCTTATATGCGCGTCCGATATTATCATCAGAGGAATCTGCCGAGATACTGATAACCGGTATACGATCCAGCCATAGTCTTTCTTTCATAACCTGCAGCACTTCATATCCATTCATTACAGGCATATTCATATCCAATAACAGCAGGGATAATTCCATATGGTGTTCTGACATAATATAAACCGCCTGCTGTCCGTCCTCTGCCTGTATCAGATCATATTCGTCCTCAAGCATACTCACCAGAATCTCACGGTTCATTTCTGAATCATCGACGATTAATATCTTCTTCCTCTGTTCTTCCATACGTTTTACCCCCCCCCCCAAACATTTGTTCGCTTTTTTTACTTCCCTTATCATAATCTATATTTTATCACTATAATCTGTCTGAATCCAGTACAATTGTAAATGGTCCGTCATTTACCAGACTCACCTTCATATCCGCTCCAAACATTCCCCGTTCTACTACCGGTATCTGTTCTTTGCACTTACTGATAATATATTCGTAAAGTTCTTCTGCCATGTCCGGTTTCCCTGCTTCGACAAAACTTGGCCGGTTTCCCTTTTTGCAGTTCGCATATAAAGTAAACTGCGAGATCAGAAGGAGTTCCCCTCCCACCGCATCCAGTGAAAGATTCGTCTTTCCTTCTTCATCCTCAAAAATACGTAATCCAGTCATTTTCTTAACCATCTTATCAGCAATCTCTTTTGTATCTGAATCAGCCACACCTATCAGGACCATAAATCCTTTTCCTATCTGTCCGATTACTTTTCCATCCACTTTTACGCTGCTTTCTGTAACTCTCTGAATCACAAACCGCATTTTCTCTCCTCCTGTTACCCATTATTTTTTATCCGGAAGCTGTGCCAGTATAATTGCCAGAAACATCAGTATACACCCTAACGATTCTCTGAATGACAAACGTTCTCCAAGTATGATCCAGCCCGCAAGTACTGAAAAACAGGATTCCAGGCTTAAAATCAGCGATGCTACCGCCGGATTCACATTCTTCTGTCCAAGTATCTGCAATGTATATGCAACACCACAGGATAATACACCTGCATACAGAAGCGGCATCCATGCAGCCGCCACAGCTGCAAGTCTTGGTGTCTCCAGCACAAACATAAATGGTAATGACAGAATTCCACTCACGAAAAACTGGATGCAGGACATCTTCACACCATCCACTTTCGGAGAGAAATGATCAATCACCAGAATATGCACAGAAAAAACAAGTGCACACAAAAATACCAGAATATCTCCCTTTCCAATAGAAAAAGACTCCGTAATACACAAAAAGTACAATCCGACAAGTGCCAGTAACACTGCCATCCATACCTTCCATTTGATTTTTTTATGAAGGAAAATTCCAAGAACCGGAACGATCACGATATAAAAAGCAGTAATAAATCCTGCTTTTCCCGCTGTGGTATACTGAATCCCAGCCTGTTGGAGACTGCCCGCTGTGAATAATAATACTCCGCATGCAATACCTCCTGTTATCAGATCTTTCCCTGATTTTTCTTTTTCCGAACAGTCCGTTTCAGTATCTTTATTCATTCTGTTCAAAAACCAGATACACGGTAAAAGTGCAACCGCTCCTATCAGACAGCGAATTCCATTAAAAGAAAAAGGTCCCAGATAATCCATTCCTACACTCTGGGCAACAAATGCTGTTCCCCATATAAATGCTGTCAGTAACAGCATGCCCCCATTTTTCAGTTTCATTCTACTTTCCACCTATACTACAAATTACATATATAATTTTCTTTTACAAAAATCTTATCATACTATAGCCTATAATACGACATATTTCGAGCATTTTCAAATTATATATTTTTTTCAGACAAATCTGACTTGACATTTCTGTCACTTCACCGGATACTAAAAACATAAAAAAGTAAGTCCTCTTAACCGGACTTCATCAATGCAAGGAGGTTCTGTCATGTTATCAGAGCGATTATTAAAGCTTCCGGGATTCCTTTATCAGATTGGAAGTAATTATTATTATCTTGGAAAATGGATCTGTAAAAAATGTACAGATCAGGATGCCACAGACTGTGTCACCATGTATCAGATGTGCCGGACCGGCGGTGAAGAACCTGAGACCCGCACTTATTTCCAGAAGATTCGCGCTTTCAGTGATTTTGCATTAGAAGTTCCTTATAATCCCGCAAAAATTGCGGATGATATGAACATGCTCCTGGAAAGTCTTTCCGAAAAAGAAACTACCGGGCTTTTGGAACAGATTGCACATCTTGAAGAAGATGTAACAAAATACTAGATACAATTGGCATTAAACAGGTGTAACGACTTCCATTTCTGTCCAAAAAAGATACAGCAGTATAGAACAATTCTATACTGCTGTATCCATATACCGGACGTTCAATATAGTTATTACATTAAATTGCTACTTTTCCAGTTGTTTCTTCATTGATCACGTAATAAGCTGCTGCTTCTTCCGGTTTCAAATATACATTCAGCGTTTTGATCTCATCTACATTTTTCCCCAAAGTTTTCCATGCTTCGTGTACTTTCTGTGTAATCTCCTCTGTGCTGATTTCTTTTCCCATATACTGAAGATAAAAGCTTGTCTTTGCCTCTTTCTTCACATCTTCTGCTTCTTTCAATACGCCTGCTCTTGTCTCGATTGCCTTTGTTGTATCTTTTGCAGTTGTGATTGCTGCAGGTCTTGAATTGTTTCTTCTATTTTTTTTCATATTGATAACCTCCTCAATCTACAAATAGAACATTACGTTTTCTATTATATCGGATTTACAGAAAATGTCAAAAGATATCCCCCATTATTCCGTTCCCCGGCCATACTGATTGATGGTCAGGTCTTTTACCACTTCTCCGGCAAGGATCAGTCCTGCTACGGATGGAACGAATGCAATACTTCCCGGAATATCTCTTCTCTGAGTACATTTTCTTGCTGTCCCCGGCGGGCATACACAATGCTGTCTGCAGCTGATGCTCATATCTTCTAATGGACGTACCGGTTTTTCTTCCGAATATACAACTTTTAGTTTTTTTATCCCACGTGCTTTTAATTCCCTCCGCATAACTTTTGCAAGCGGACACATCTTTGTCTTATAGATATCTGCCACCTGAAATGCAGATGCGTCCAGTTTATTGCCGGCTCCCATACAACTGATAACAGGAACATCTGCGGCCTTCGCACGCATTATGATCTCAATCTTTGCAGTTACCGTATCTACCGCATCTACCACATAAGAATATTCTTCAAACGGAAATTCATGCGCATTCTCCGGAAGATAAAAACATTTTCTTATCTCTACATCTGCATCCGGGTTAATTTCCAGAATTCGGTCTTTCATCACATCTACTTTATACTTCCCTACGGTCTTTCTGGTCGCAATAATCTGACGGTTGATATTCGTCAGACACACTTTATCGTCATCCACCAGGACAAATGATCCTACTCCGCTTCTCGCAAGTGCTTCTACCACGTATCCGCCTACTCCGCCGATCCCAAAGACCGCTACCTTTGCATCTGCAAGTCTGTCCATATTGTCAGACCCTAACAGAAGCTGTGTTCTGGAAAACTGATTTAACATATTTGTTCCTCCACTCATATTTCATATTATTCCCTATTATAATAGTAGGATATCTGACAAGTCAACCATATCTTTCATCTCTGCTGTTTCCTTTTTCTATGTATTCTTCCGGCCACAGTCTCTTTGGATGCACATATCTTATCGGCGAGGCATACCAGCCATGCCTCCTTACACATCGGAGGTACGACATTCAACGGAAACATATGACGTAATATGATATTCTCCTCCCGTATGGTCAGTTTAAAATCTTTCCTGGCATTCTGCAGCGCTCTGCCGGCATGGATAAATCCATGAAATCTGTGCCCTGCATTCTTTTCATGCCAGTCATATAGAAAATAATCATGCAGAAGCGCACCTCTGATCAGTTCTCTGCGGTTGACATTCCACGCCAAGCGATCCGCCAGTTCTACGCTTGTATATGCCACACTAATGCAATGCTTATATACCGAAATATCACTATGCTGCATGTATTTCTGCGTATACTTCATTCTTCCCTGCTCATCCAGTTCTTTTAATACATCTTTGATTTCCTTCAGGATTCTCTCTTCATCATTCATACAGCCTGCCTGTTTTATCCTTCGAAAACCTGTCGGATACTTTCATAGTGAAGAAATATCCCCTGATCCGCATATCTTTTGATTTCTTCGATATCTGCGATTGCAAATCCCGACACCTCTTCCTCCTGTGTCTTCACATCAGATTCATCAAAATCCAGAATAAATTTGTAGATATCCACAAAGTAATTGTTTTTTTCTTCCGGATTTACTCTCTTATATGAAAATGCATAGCCTCCTTCTGCTCCCGTCACATCAACTCCTGTCTCTTCCTTGATTTCCCGAATCACTGCATCCAACGAATCTTCCCCGGCACGTACTCCGCCTCCCGGCACTTCCCACCATCCGGCTGCCCATTCTTTATCCATTCTTCTTCTGGTGATCAGATATTTCCCATCCGGGCGCATCAGCACACCAAGAACAGTCAGGTGAAATTCTCCCGGTTTCATATTCCAGTCATTATGTTTCATTGTAGCTCCTGTACGCTCTTTATTTTCATCATAAATATCCCATAATTCCATACTCTTTATCTCCTTTTACATCAAAAGTGGAGAATCATTCTGACTGACTCCCCACTTTTTCTTCTTAATATTCCCCGTTTACAATCATCTTCTCAAATTCTTTCTTAATAAAATCGCACGTCGGTTTTGTCCACTGCGTTCCCTCCAGTCCCTTTTCGGATTTAATAAGCTGCAACGAGAACAGCAATGCCTCCAAAATCTCTTTATGCTCCAGATTCTGAAGATTAGCGGCCACATAGTCTTTTGCTTCTTTTGGCTGTATTCCCGCCTTTTTACTCAACATCCTGCTGAACTGTTCAAATGTTATGATTTTCTTTCCATATTCCCAGAAATGATTCTCGTACTTTTTATATTTCTGTACATATTCCTGAATGATCTCCAATGATTCGGAATCCAGTGTGTATCCATATTTTTTAGCAATCGCTTCCAGTTCTTTCCACCACGAAACATCTACAGCAGAATAATCCATGCTGATTCGGAAACAGCCGCCTGTACTGTTGATTGCTTTTTGAAATTCATCTTCCCAGGTCGGACATACCAGCATCTTCTCGCCATTCACGATCCCACCCTGTATTATTTTTTCTTTCATCCTCATGTCCTCCTTACGGTAAAGCTTTCGTATCTTCAGATCAAATCAGTATGAATATTATACCATTATCTTGTTATGATTGCAAAGCCGATATTACACCTTCGTCACACCAGCCAGGATCATCTCCAGACATGAAATTTTCTTATAATGCTTCTAATGCTTTATTAGATCCCACCAGGATCAGAACCATATCTTCACGCAATACTTCTGAAGGATCCGGATTCACTTCTACGTGCGCCCCACTTTTAATTCCCACGACATTCACTTCATAATTCCGGCGCACATCCAGTTCTTGCAACGTTTTTCCACTCCATTTTACGGGCATCGGTGTCTCAACTATACTATAATCCGGTGATAAAGCGATCCAATCTGTGAAGCTGGCAGACATAAGATTCTTTGCCATCCGGATTCCCATTTCTTTTTCCGGGAAAATAATGGAGTCTGCACCGATTTTTTTCAATACGGTTGCATGACGCTCATTTTTTGCTTTTGCAATCACATTCGGTACACCAATTTCTTTACACACCAGCGTTGCCATAATACTTGCTTCCAGACTTTCTGCTTCTGCGATCACAACGCCATCCAGATTCCTCGTGCCGAGAGATCTGACAAAATCCGGATCACCGATATCTGCCTGCATCGCATACGATACCGAGTCGGCGATTCCTTTTACGCGCTCCATATCTTTATCTACTGCTACGACCTCGCATCCGAGTTTTTGTAATTCTAACGCAATACTTTCCCCAAAACTGCCCAGACCAAATACTGCAAATTGTTTCTTCATAGTTACTCCTCCTCATTAACCAATCATAATCTTTTCCGTCGGAAGTGTCCGCATCTTTTCCTGCAAATTTACCTTTCCGGCAAATAATAATGCAATGGTCATCGGTCCGACTCGTCCTGCATACATCAGTATCATCAACACGATCTTGCTTCCTACCCTCAGATGAGTTGTCAGATCTTGTGTCAGGCCAACTGTTGCCATCGCAGATGCGGTCTCATACATAATTTTCTGAAGCGAGATTGTATCCGGCTCTATCACAGCAATAACCGTGGTTCCTGTTACATATATGCCCAATGCCAGCATAAATGTCACGAACGCTACACGCAAGCTATCTTCAGCCACTTTTCTCTGGAAGCATTCAATATCATGACCTCCCCTGAGCATCGTGTGAAAAGCGAGAAATAAAAGCGCAAATGTCGTTGTCTTCAGACCACCCGCAGTTCCTCCCGGAGATCCTCCGATAAACATTAAAATAATATTCAGGAATCCGGTCTCTTCATGCATTCCCGACTGCTGAAATGTACTAAATCCGGCCGTTCTGGTCGTCACAGCCTGAAATGCCGAAGCCATTATCTTCTGTCCGGTATTCAGATTCCCAATCGTTTCCGGATTCCGGTACTCCAGTACAAAATTCAAAAGTGTCCCTGCTATCAGCAGGATCAATGTCGTAACAATTGCTATCTTTGAATGTAACTTAAGTCTGGTAAAACACCATTTCTTCGGAATTTCACGATGCCAGATCTTCTTTCCGTTATCAATCACGTCATACCACACCGTAAATCCGATTCCGCCAAGAATGATCAGCATCATCGTTGTAATATTGATCAATGGACTGGTTACGTATCTTGCCAGGCTGTCCTCTCCGAGAATATCAATTCCCGCATTGCAAAATGCAGAAACCGAGTGAAAAACTCCATACCAAATTCCTTTTACAAGTCCATAATCCCGACTGAATTGTATTGCATAAAAAACAGCGCCGATTCCTTCTACCACTACCGTCCCGAACAAAATTCTGCGGACCATGCCTACCAGACCACCAAGAGAATTCATATTATAAGCTTCTTGAATGACAATTCTCTCTTTTACTGTAATCTTTCTTTTAAGAAGCATAAAGAATGCTGTGATACATGCAATTATGCCCAGACCTCCGATCTGAATCAGAATCAATAAAATTATCTTTCCCATTATCGTGAACTGATATTTCGGAACAACCGTAACCAGTCCAGTCACACATACCGATGTTGTCGATGTAAATAATGCATCCAGGAAGCTGATTGGTTTTTCATTCGATACCGGAAGCCATAAAAGTACTGCTCCGAGAACAATCACACTCAGAAAACCAATTACCAGAATTTTCATGGTATTCCATCTGATATTTTGCTTTCTCTTCATTTTTATTTTGCCTTTCTTATCTGTATTTTTTCTTCTATAACGACTATAATTTACGCTTGCACCTTAAAGAAGTCAATAGTTATTTTCCGGCAAAAACAAAAAAGCCAGAAAAGCTTATAAACAAAGCATTTCTGACTCTTTCAGGAGCAGGGGATGAGAGAATCGAACTCCCGCCAAAGGTTTTGGAGACCCCTATCATACCACTTGACCAATCCCCTATATTGTAACTCATTGCTGAGTGCTTATTATTTATACCATATTAGTTCCATATATGTCAACAGAATTTTTCATTTTTTTTATTTTTTTGCAAAATTTCTGTTTTTTCTTATATAATCCGTATTCTAAAAAACCTCCGGCTTTCTTTATCCGAGCCGGAGATTCCATCTTTCATCTATACATTTCCGATATTCATTTTTCTAAATACACCGATCAGAACTTTACCGATTGCAAGAACTAGAATTGCCGATGCAATTGCCTCAGGTATTCCCGATGCCGTAACAGTTCCCATTACCAGTCCCCATACGGCACTGACTGCCACATCTTTTGCTTCTGCATACTGTTTTGCAAAAAGAATATAGATACTTCCCATTACCGTGATCGTGTTCACCATTGCTCCGGCGAATCCTACGACAGGAAGTGCAATGATATTGTTTACTTTCAGTTTTGATAAGAGAATCCAAAGCCATCCTGCTGCCACACCGATCAAAATTCTGCATCCTACTGAAATCCAGACTGCCTTAACCGCTCCGGGTATTCCTGTAGTGCTCATAAACGGAGAGAATGCGAATGATAAAAGCGTCGGTGCCATTGTATTACTGATCAATGAACAAATACCGAATACACCGCCCAGGATTGCACCTGCTGCAGGTCCTAACAAAATTGCTCCAATAATTACCGGAATGTGTACCGTTGTCGCTTTAATGATCGGAAGCTGTATCATTCCAAGCGGTGTATTCGCCAGAACGATTACGATTGCTGCCATAAGTGCAACACTGACCATCCAGCTGGTGTTATGTTTTTTTGTCTTCATGTTTAATCTTCCTCCTTGTTATCATTCCCGGTATCCGGGATACAATACAATTACGAATCCGATTATAACATCGTTATCTATTACTTGCAAGAATGAATAAAAAGAGCTATAGTGATTGTATTATTTTAGAAATGAGGATGAATATTTATGTTAAAAGGAAAACACGTTCTCCTTGGCGTGACCGGGGGAATTGCTTCTTATAAGATTGCAACTCTTGCAAGTCTTCTGGTAAAAGCCCAGGCTGATGTTCATGTCATCATGACAGAGAACGCTGTCAATTTCATTAATCCGATTACGTTTGAGACTCTCACCGGGCATAAATGTATCACTGATACATTCGACCGGAACTTTGAATTCAAAGTGGAACATATTGCACTTGCCCAGCTTGCTGATGTCGTTATGGTTGCTCCCGCAACTGCAAATGTGATGGCCAAGCTTGCTCATGGTCTTGCCGACGATATGCTGACAACAACCGTACTTGCCAGCCGTGCGCCAAAGATCATTGCTCCTGCTATGAATACAGCAATGTATGAGAATCCTGTCACACAGGATAATATAGAATTACTGAAGCATTATGGCATGGAAGTCATCACACCTTCCACCGGTCATCTGGCCTGTGGCGATAATGGTACCGGAAAGATGCCGGAACCGGAAACTTTATTCCAATATATCTGCAAATCTGTTGGATACAAAAAAGACATGACCGGTATGAAAGTACTTGTAACTGCAGGACCGACACAGGAAGCCATTGACCCGGTCCGTTATATTACGAACCATTCTTCTGGAAAGATGGGATACAGCATTGCAAAAGCCTGCATGCTCCGCGGCGCAGATGTTACCCTTGTAACAGGACGTACCTCCCTTGATGCACCGCTTTTTGTCAATACCATTCCAATTGTGTCTGCCAAAGATATGTACAGGGAAGTCACTTCCAGAAGCCAGGATATGGACATTATCATCAAGGCTGCTGCCGTTGCCGATTACAGACCATGCAATGTCTCTGATGAAAAGATCAAAAAGAAAGACGATGACACCATGTCGATTCCACTGGAGCGCACAGATGATATCCTGAAATATCTCGGTGAACACAAAAAAGCCGGTCAGTTCTTATGCGGCTTTTCTATGGAGACGCAGAATATGCTTACGAACTCCAAGAAAAAACTGGAAAAGAAGAATCTGGATATGATCGTTGCCAATAATCTGAAAGAACAAGGTGCCGGATTTGAAACGGATACAAACATCGTTACTATGATCACACCAGATCAGATATTTGAACTTGAACTGATGAGCAAAGAAGAAGTTGCCTTCCATCTGCTTGATAAAATATTAGAGCTTAAGAACGAAATGTAAATACAGTATAAAAAAGGAAATCCGAAAATTTACAGGAGGATATATGAAAATGGACGCAAATTTATCAATGGAACAGATACGCAAGGATGTAAAGAATGTAACTGAATTGAATCAGGAGGGGTATGATATGGATGTCATCTCTCGCAAACTCGATCTTTCAAAAGACTATGTACAGACAATCCTTACCTGTGCACAGGGATTTACAGAAGACGACACACTGGCTGTAGCTGTACTGGTTGAAGCAAGTTTATAAATTTTATCAGTTGACGATCCGGAATCTGTCTCTGACAGTTTTCAAAATACATAGATATTACATAACACTGTCCAATGATCTTAATATGTTATCGGACAGTGTTTTTCAGTTTATTTATAAAAGTAAGTGGTGTCATACCATATTTTTTCTTAAATGCACGATGAAAATAAGAAAGATTCCGGAATCCGACTGACATTGAGACTTCAATAATCGATAAATGCCCCTGTTCAAATAATTCCACAGCTTTTTCCAATCTAAAATTATTCATGTATTCCACACAAGTCATATTCATATGCTTTTTGAAAAAACGCATAAAATGATATTCACTGAAATAGCACAATTCTGCCAGTTCCGCTATTGAAATTGGTTCTGCATAGTGTTCTCCAATATAATCCAGTACACTTTTTAATTTCTCGGAATGTTGCTCTTTTTCTTTCTTTGTAATTTTTTTGCTATATTGCAGCAACAAAAAAATTGCTTGCAAAAGTAACGCTTTCAATGCCAGTTCATATCCATCTACATTTTCATCATAAAGCGAAGTAATCTGATCAAAGACTTTTCTAAGTGAAGCATAGACCGAATGTTTCCCTGTAATCAGACAAGGCATTGCGAATTCCTGGTTCATAATTGGAACCAGATAGCGCGTCGAACATATATCTGTTGAATTACCTCCGAGAAAATTCAAATGAAATACATACGTCTCCGAAATAAATTCTTCACATCTTCCTTTTGAAATCGCATGCAAAAATAGCGGCGGAACAAATAACAGATCTCCTTCTTTCACTTCATAATCAACCAGATCTACCTGATAATGGCATTTTCCTTTTACGATCAATGTAAGTTCTGCCTCTTCATGCCAGTGTGTTGTTACCGCCGGATATTCTTCAGACAGTCTGGTAATATACTTTTGAACCGGAAAGTACGGCTCTCCGTGCTTTGTCTCTTCTTTTTGCTCCGGTGCATGGAAATACTGTTTCTTCATTTTCTTTTTCCCTTTCTCTGCTTTTACAAGGCAGTATTATGTTATACAACAACACTATACTGCAAGATATCAGGCTTTTTTTTTCATATAATAGCAGTATAATACATTTTCTGTTATGCCTCAATGTGATTTTGGCAAAGCAGCATACAGAAGACTACAATAACAGAAAGGGATTTACGAAATTAATTTCGTATATAAAGGGAAAAATTATGATAAAAAAATGGTGGCATGATAAAGTCGCATACCAGATCTATCCAAAAAGCTTTTTAGACACAAACGGAGACGGAATCGGAGATCTTCGTGGAATCATTTCTAAATTAGATTATTTAAAAAAATTGGGGATTGATATCATCTGGCTCTCTCCAATCTACAAATCACCTTTTGTAGATCAGGGCTATGATATTTCTGATTACTACGCAATTGCGGAAGAATTCGGAACGATGGAAGAGTTTGACGAACTGCTTGCCGAAGCGAAGAAAAGGGATATGTATATTATTATGGATCTGGTCATCAATCACTGTTCTGACCAGCACGAATGGTTCCAGAAAGCCCTGGCCGATCCCGACGGAGAATATGCTGATTATTTCTATTTCCGCAAGGGCAGAAACGGTAATCCCCCAAGTAACTTGCGTTCTTACTTTGGCGGAAGCTGCTGGGAACCGGTACCGGGTACTGATAAATACTACCTGCACATGTTTGCCAAAGAACAGCCCGATCTTAACTGGGAAAACCCGCTTCTGAGAGAAAAACTTTATGAAATGATCAACTGGTGGCTTGAAAAAGGACTTGCCGGATTCCGTATTGATGCAATCATTAACATCAAGAAGGATCTGGACTTTCCGGATTTCAAACCGGATGGTCCGGATGGACTTGCCGGCTGTTGGAAAATGGTAGACGAAGTAGATGGTGTCGGAGAACTTCTTGAAGATCTGAAGAAACATACATTTCAGAAATACGAAGCATTTACTGTAGGCGAAGTATTTAATATGAAAGAGGGCGAACTTGATGCATTTATCGGTGAAAATGGTCATTTTTCCACAATTTTTGACTTTAGTGCACATATACTCAGTGACGGAGAACATGGATGGTATGATGCACCACCTGTAGACTTCAAAGAATGGCGTAAAGCGATCACCGACTCCCAGCTTAGAGTTCAAAACTGTGGTCTGGAAGCAAATATCATCGAAAATCATGATGAACCAAGAGGTGTGTCTCGTTTTCTTCCTGACTATGCCCAGAATCCCACAGGTACTAAGATGCTCGGAACAATCAGTGTTCTTCTCCGTGGAATTCCTTTTATCTATCAGGGGCAGGAAATCGGTATGCAAAATGCAGTCTGGAACACTGTTGACGAATATAATGACATCAGTACCATAGATCAGTATCATACTGCCAGAGATGCCGGGCTCACCGATAAAGAAGCCCTTGAAGTATGCAGCAGACTGAGCCGTGATAACGCCAGAACTCCGATGCAATGGAATACTCAGGAAAATGCCGGATTTACCACGGGAACTCCATGGCTGAAAGTAAATGATAATTATACTGAAATCAACATGGAAACGCAGGACACAGATCCTGATTCTGTATTAAATTATTACCGGAAGCTGATCGCACTGCGCAAATCTCCTGCTTACAAAGAAGTATTTGCTTATGGCGAATTCCTGCCTGTTTATCAGAATACCAGTTCGGTCATGGCTTATTATCGAAAGACTGAAAATCAACGAATCCTTATCACCGCCAACTTCGGGAAAGAAGCAGTTTCTCTTACGCTGGAATATCCCGTAAAGCAGATTCTTCTTTCTAATATGGCCAATGCTGAGCATTCTCTTCCTGCCAATGATATAATTACACTTAACAGTTGTGAAGTTCTTGTATTCGAATTAGAAACTTTATAATTTCTTTTGTATCGTTTTTATATGTCTAAGAAACAAAAAGCAGCACATAGATATCAGATATTATCAGCTGATATCTATGTGCTTTTTTTATCTCTGCAAACTATTCCTCTTCCGGATAAGTGAACTTCCATGCTTTTCTGAATTCCGTCATCATATCCATAACATCTTTTGTATAATCAAAATGCATACATTCCGAATCTCCTGCAATCGCTTTTTCCATATCTTCAAGTTCATAAGCAAGTGCATCTGCATTTTCTCCCGCTCTTATGACATCTACATCTCCGGTTTCCACATAGGTAATTCTTGCCTCCCATGCTCTTGGATATTCCATAATCTCAATGTATCCCTTTTCACAGGAGATCATGCCCCGCTTTGGCTGTTTTGAATGAAGTGATAACATAACGGTTGCCATCTGCCCTTCTTTGTTCATCAACAGCAGTCCGGCCTGCTCATCTACCCCTGTGGGTGCGGATTTCACCTGCGACAGCAACTGATCTGGTTTTGAATCCATGAACCAGCGGATGAATGAAAGCGCATATACTCCAATATCCAACATTGCTCCACCGGCAAGATTACGGTTAAAGAAGCGGTTATTCATATCGTATTCTTTGAAGCTCCCAAAATTCATTGTGATAAGATTTACTTTACCTAATACACCCGTTTCCAGAAGTTCCTTTAACTTTTTATAGATCGGCATATGATAGATCGTCATTGCCTCTCCGATGATGACATGATTCTTATCTGCCAGTTCTGCCATCTCATTCAGTTCATCACTGTTAAGTGTAATCGACTTTTCTACCAGAATATGTTTCCCATTCTCAATTGCCTGTTTCATAAATTTTTTATGTGTATTGTGAGGTGTTGTGATATAAATTACATCAACATCCCGATCAGTAAACATCTCATTATAATCCGTATAAACTTTCCCTATGCCATACTTTTCACCAAATGCGACGGCTTTTTCATAGGTTCTGTTACCAACAGCATAGATATTCTTTCCGTTCTTTTTTAATGCAACGGCCATCTCATTTGCAATAACGCCTGTGCCAAGTACTGCCCAGTTAATGTCTCTCATATTAATTCCTCCTTGTTATCATCTGAGCATATCATAACACAGGCTGTCCGTTTTTGTGAATGTCTAATCTCCGGAATCTGCCACCGGCAACTTCTTCCCTGTATAATTCACCTTTTATTTTTACCGTAATTTCCTGATTGTTCCTTCGGATAGGTACTGTATTTTTCACTTGCATGCTTTATCACATCACATTTTTTGAATAACTTTTTCACAAAAATTTCATTTTACAAGTCTTGAATTGCATATTTTTCTATAATTTCTCATCATTTTGCAAGAAACCATTGACGAAACGTCAAATTCTGTTAAAATATTATAATGTTGAATGGTATATATGATATGGAGGATGGTATAGTGGTAGCATATGAAGAATTATCCAAAGAAGAATTATTGCAGCTGAAAAGTGATCTGGAAGCCCAGTTTGAAGATGTAAAGGCACAGAATCTACACTTGGATATGTCCAGAGGTAAGCCGTCCACAGAACAGCTGAATCTGTCCATGGATATGATGGATGTATTAAGAAGTGACTCAGACCTTGTATGTGAAGAAGGTGTTGACTGCCGTAACTACGGTGTTCTGGATGGTATCGCAGAAGCGAAACAGTTGCTTGCAGATATGATGGAAGTACCAAAAGATAATATCGTTATCTTTGGAAACTCCAGCCTGAATATAATGTATGATACAATCGCACGCAGTATGACTCATGGTGTTATGGGAAGTACTCCGTGGGCAAAACTTGATAAAGTAAAATTCTTATGTCCGGTTCCTGGATATGACAGACATTTTGCAATTACAGAATATTTCGGAATTGAGATGATCAACGTTCCGATGACACCAACCGGTCCGGACATGGACATGGTAGAAGAACTGGTCAGCACTGATCCGGCGATCAAAGGTATCTGGTGTGTTCCAAAATATTCCAACCCACAGGGCATCACTTACTCTGATGAAACAGTTCATCGTTTTGCAAAACTGAATCCTGCAGCAGAAGACTTCCGTATCTTTTGGGATAATGCATATGGTATTCACCATTTATATGAAGATAAACAGGATTATCTGATTGAAATCTTAATGGAGTGTAAGAAAGAAGGACACCCGGATATGGTTTACAAGTTCTCTTCTACCTCCAAGATCAGTTTCCCTGGTTCCGGTATCGCAGCAATCGCAGCATCTGATGCCAATCTGGCTGATATCAGAAAACAGATGCGCATTCAGACAATCGGACACGACAAACTGAACCAGTTAAGACATGCAAGATATTTTGGAAATATTCACGGAATGGTTCAGCACATGAAGAAACATGCAGATATTCTCCGTCCTAAGTTTGATATTGTGTTAAATACACTGGACAAAGAACTTGGCGGACTTGGAATTGGTTCATGGCTTGCTCCACGCGGTGGCTACTTCATTTCCTTTGATTCTATGGATGGATGTGCCAAAGCAATCGTTGCCAAAGCAAAAGATGCCGGTCTTGTAATGACTGGTGCCGGTGCTACTTTCCCTTATGGAAAAGATCCGAAGGACAGCAATATCCGTATTGCACCTTCTTATCCAACTGTAAAAGAGCTGAAATTAGCTGCTAAAATATTTGTTTTAAGCGTAAAACTTGTAAGTATTGATAAATTACTGCAAACCAAATAAAACAGGCGCAAATCGCCATCTAAGACGCAGCAGGGGCATGATCTTCAATGATCATGCCCCTGCTTTTATTATATTATCTCTTTAGCGGATGAACAGATTAATCCATATATTTTTTCTTCAGTTCGTCTACTTTAGCTCTGTAAGCTTCTTCCTGTTTCTTCTGAGACAATTCTGCACGAATCTGGTCTTTTACTTCTTCCAGATTTGATTCACCGGCTTCTTTCTTATCTTCTACTTTAATCAGATGATATCCAAACTGTGTCTTTACCGGTCCTACAATATGTCCGATCTCAGCAGCAAATGCAGCATCCTCGAATTCTTTCACCATCTGTCCTCTTCCGAACTCTCCAAGATCTCCTCCGTTTGCTCCTGAAGGACATGAAGAAGATTCTTTTGCAACATCCTCAAATACCTTCTCCCCGCTTGTAATTGCGTTCAAAAGCTCTGTACATTTCTCTTCATTATCTACAAGGATGTGTTTCGCATGTACAGATGCACCTTTAGAATATTTCCCTTTATTTGCTTCGTAATATTCTTTGATCTCATCGTCTGTTACGTTTACTGTTGCAAAAAGCTTTCTCATAGCCATCTGCGCAAGAATGTCTTTTCTCGCATTTTCCATCACATTCTTGAACTCTTCTGTCTCATCGATCTTCTCTTCTTCTCCGTATTTTGCAAATGCATAAACTGCGATCAGCTGTTCTTCACACTGTTTACGAAAATCCGGATGTGAAGCATATGCCTGCTGTTCTCTCGGAAGGCTGCGAATGAATGCCTCTACTTCTGCTTCTGTAATCTGATGTCCGCCAACTGTGGCAATTACTTTCTGTTCCATAATTAATAAACTCCTTTTCTATTCCAACAATGTTTCAATTGTATCATCTATAGCATATATGGTCAAAAGATATTTGAGATTTTATATTTTTTTTATTCTTTATGCCGGATATCAAAAAAGCAACCAACATATGTTGATTGCTTTTTACCTTTTATATATACCTTCAAAACTGCATACAAGAAATATTTCTTTCATCCTACCTATCACCTTGCTTGGTCATGCCCTCGACCGATTAGTATCAGTCAGCTCCATGCATTACTGCACTT
>NZ_WWSA01000035.1:0-30352 GCF_009875615.1 Dorea sp. BIOML-A1 | reverse complement strand
CTTACTCTTTCTGAACATGAAAATACCCCCATATAGGACTTTTATATTTCATTGTCCTATATGAGGGTAGCATATCACAGTACGGGCGGCTCATTTTCTATCTAAACGGATGTATCCGGAAGTTCCGGCAGTTGATCGGTGAGTTCTTCATATCCGAGAATATCTCCGGCACATGGCATCGATTGCCCTGTTCCCTGCTGTGGTTTCCGGAAGTACAGCCGATACCGATGTCCCTCTAGGAGTTTGATATTCTTTTCCAGTGAGAAGGCGTATTCCTTTCCGTTATCACTGGCAAACCAATATTGCTGGTTTTTCCCGAAGAGTGTCTGTTCCCGTTTCGTGCAGCTTACGTCCAGTGACAGATAAGCATGTGTATGGATCAGGTGGTAGAAACTGAGTGCACGCAAGATGCTGCAGATTCCGATGAGGAGGCTCATGAGGATAAAGAGCCGGTCATGGGTGGCGATCCCGAAGATGCACCCAAAAAGTACACAGAAAAAGCCGATTGCACTGATGGCAACCAGCTTTGTGAAAAATGGTTTTGGCATAAGGTTCCTTCCTTTAACATGTATGAAATGTGATTTGTTTATTCAGGTACAAATTAGCAATAGCCTGCAGCACTGGATACTGGGTATGGTGAATCTGGACATCATCCACAAGTGTTTGGTAAGTTGTCTCCGGTTCTGTGTATAACTCATCCATAATATCCGATTCGTTGTGGATTACTTTTTCCTGCTCCATACTTGTGACAAGCTCAGCGGTCGTGAGGGATACCTTATCAGCCAGCTTCAGAATGGTATCTTCCATCGGTGAAGAGGGTTTCTTCTTTAAATATCTGCCAAACTCTTTTGCACCAATAGTTCCTTCCAGATAAAGCTGAACGCAGCCAAAGAGCCGGATGGGAAAGGTATCCTTCAAGGGAATAATGGTCAGACTGCCGAGAAGGCGATATAAGGCATCCACCCCTGTCAGTCCAATTCCGCTTACAACCAGACCGCGTAAGGAAAGTCGGTTCAGATAGTGTTGGAAGGATAAGCCTTTCGGACCTTCTTTCTGTATCTGGCGCAGGGTATAGGCATCCTGGAGTTCATGGAGCGTCAGAATCTGGAAGGCAAGACAGCTCCAGAGCAGCAGCTCGTCATCCGATAGTCCATATTCTTGTCCATCGTTGATTACAAGAGGAATGGATTTTCCGCCTGTCGTTTTTTGAAATTTTAAGGTTCCGACAGCAGTATAAAGTGTCAGCATAAAAGTTCCCTCCTTCAAGGTTAAGTCAGAAGTGCATAGAGTGCATCATCCTGCTGTAATAGTTTCCGTGCTTTGCTCTGCCATGCCCGTACACGATTGGCTGGTACTTGGTAGTGTTTTGCCAAGTCAAAGCTGGTATATCCCTGCTGTTGCAGATAGAGGGCTACAATTCCCTTCTGAATAGTTGAGGACTGTCCGGTGCCAAGCTGGGTTAAATGCTCAAGAAGCAAGGTCTGGTTTGTGTCCTTTTCCGGGTGAGTTGTTTGTGTATCCTCGTAGGAAAACAAATCACGATAATGGAGATGTTCATCTTCAGATGATGCTTCGTCCAGAGAACAGAGCATGGAGCGGTCACGGGCAATTTTCCGCCAGTAGTCAAAGATGGCATGACGGATGATAGTTTTGGCATAAGGCTGGAATGATCTTCCTTCCTCAAATCCGACAGCCGACCGGCACAAAGCCAGATATCCAATCTGACATAATTCCTGTTGTTCTTCCTCAGTTACATAGGCAGCGGTGCGGGTCATGGAACGAATCATGATCGGAACCAGATCCATGGATTTTTCCACCAGTTGTTTTTGCTTTTTATTTAGTGGTAAGGTCATCATCAATCACCGCCTTTCAGCTGGCTGCCCGGAGGCGGAAGGGAATATGGTTGTTCTTTAAAACATCTGCGGATTCCCGAATGAGCTGGTCGCACATATAGTTGCTGAACTGTCCGATGTGAGCCTGCTTATCTGTCAGACAGAACTTATCTGCCACCCAGCGATATGCTTCCGGTTTGGAAAGGATGCCCTGTTGCCAGATCTGATCGAAAATTCGATGTGCCTGAATCCGCTTTTGACGAAGCTCCCGGTTGGCGAGCGTTCCTTTTGGTATCTTGGTTCCCGGATGTACCCCGACATAGGAATTGCAGGATGGATAGTGGGAGCAGACATAAACCTGTCCGCCATGAGAATGCGTTCCATATACAAAGGATGCATCTCTTAATATTGCTGTTCCGCCGCAGTAAGGGCAGCGGATGATTTTTGGTTTCTTCATCTGTTTTCACCTCGCTTGTACATACACGATACGTAACGTGTACGTGAATAACCAGTACGTACTGTATACTTATATTGTAAGTAAGCAGGTGATGAATTCCCATAGGACGCAAGCGGATACTGATCCCAGATTCGGACTAAATGGCACGAATCCCCATTTTTCAGATGCCGGGATAGAAAATTGCTCGGATGAGCGGGAATAAGCCGCTGTCTGTGAAACGTGGATAATTAACCGGTGTAAAGATGAACTTCTCACAGAAAATCCGTAGCAGGAATAAGCTGATCAGTACCAGACAGAGCAGGTAAGTGTTCCTGCGCCTTCTGGTCCATGGCTTTTTCGGACGGAATTTCACATACAGGACAAAAATCATGGGAATAAATATCAGGTTCGTAAAGACCTGATCGATACATTGGATGATTGAAATTACGTTTAACATAGGCAGTGCCTCCTTTCTTTACATATCCTGTACGTATAAGAGCCTGAAAGTGCAACTTTTTGTTACCAGTCATATTGCTGGTTCTCCTGAAGCCGGAGCAGTGCCGGAATGGGACATGGCTTTAAAGGCAGCTTCTGAGCGGCCAGATAGGGCAGATAAAGCTCTGTAAAAGCAGCAATGCTCATGCTTCCGGTACATTCGGTTGGCTCCGGTATCCGGGGAAACAAAAGCGCTGCATCTGAAAGAGGGAGGATGCAGGGGCTTCCCGTTTCATCCGGATGGAATAAAAAGCCAGAGTTCTCACAGCTTTCCTGTGCGTTACAAGTGCGGCACCAGACGTAGATACAGGAGTGCCAGTTCCCTTCACAGAGGTTCAGAAAATGACGGATGTGCTTGGCATCTGTCTTGCAGTGGGGGTGTTTCATATTCATCACCTACTAAAGAAGCAGGCAGTTCCATGTGGGAGCTGCCTGCAGGAGTCTTCGTTATGAGTTACTGATGTTTCTTTTTGCGTTTGAAGTAAACGATGCCCAGGACACTTGCACCTGCAAGTGCAGCTATGGCGATTCCGGCATACAGGAGAAGCGGCGTCTCATCGCCGGTCTTTACAGGCGGAGCTACCGGAGGCGTCTCCGGTTCTTTCGAAAGCTCCGTCATGTGTACGGTCTGACCTTCATCCTTCAGATCCTCATGGGAAGCAATCTCATGCTCGGTTTTTCCGTCTGTATAGTAGAGCTTTTCAAAGACAACCACATCCTGTCCGGCAAGAGCAGAAGCGTCGAAGGTAAAGGTAACTTCCACAGAGCCGCCAGCTTTTTCTGCTTTAAATTCTGCCTGAGCGGTAACTGGTTTTCCGTCTTTTAACAAAGCCTCTCCGGTTTCCTTATTCATCAGGGTTCCGATGACTTTGTACTCAGATCCAGGCATCAGACCATGATAAGTGACCGTATCTACGATAGTCGCTTCCTTGGAAGCAGAGACATCCTGATCCCCGTCACTGCCGTCTTTGGCTGTGGTTTTGATTTCCGGGAAGTAGATGGTCTGGTTGGCATCTTTGATGTCCGCATGTACCGCTACTTCGTGATCTTCAAAAGTCATTGTTTCAAATGCCACGAGCGTTTTTCCGGAAAGTGCAGAGGCATCAAAGGTAAAGGAAAGCTCTACGCTGCCGTTAGCTTCTTCCGGAGTGAAACTTGTTTCTGCAGTCACAGCTTTGCCATCCACATCGAAAGGTTTTTCGGTTTCCGCATCCATGAGTGTTCCTGTCAGCTTGTACTCTTTGCCTGGGATCAGGTTTTTGTATTCCACAAGGTCTGTAAGCGTCAGTTCTTTTTCCGGTTTTGCATAGTGTGTGCCGGAAGCAGCATCTGTTGCAGTGGTTTTGATTTCCGGGAAGTAAATAGTCTGTCCTTCATCCGCAATGTCTGTGTGTACGGCAACTTCCTTGTCTTTGTAAGCCAGGGATTCAAAGACAACTACTGTTTTCCCTTTTAAGGAGCTGGCATCAAAGGTAAAGGTAACATCTACCGTACCAGCGGATTCTTTTGGCTTGAAGGATGCTTTTGCTGTCACCGGTTTTCCGTCTGCTTCGACTGGTTTCTTTGTTTCTTTATCTATCAGAGTTCCAGTCACTTCATATTTCTGGTTAGGAACCAGCCCCTTAAAGGAAACCGTATCCACCAGCGTGATTTCTTCCTTTGCACAGGAAATATTGGAGTTCGTGTCCGCATCTTTCGCAGTAGTCTTGATTTCCGGGAAATAGATGGTCTGGTCTTCATCGTTGATGTCGGTATGGACTGCAAGCTGCATCTCATCCTGATATAATTCCTCGAAGACAACGGTTGTTTTTCCCTTTAAGGAAGTTGCATCAAAGGTAAAGGTTACTTTGACGGAGCCGGAGGATTTCTTTGCAGTAAATTCAGTTTCAGAAATCACCGGTTTTTCATCCACAAGGATTGGTTCCCCGGTTTTTTTATCCATTAAGGTTCCAGTCAGTTTGTATTTCTGGCCCTTTTTCAGTCCTTCGTATTCCACAACGTCTTCAATGGTCACTTCTTTTGCCGGCTGGCTCATGTGTGTACCGGTCTCGGCATCCAGAGCAGTCGTGCCGATCTCAATGGCATCATCGGTCAGAGTTCCAACCTGTATCAGAACAGAATCCTTATAAACCTTGACTTCAAAGGTTAAAAGATCCATGCCTTTGTTGGAATCACAACGCTGTTCCGCCAGAGTGTAAGTATCGTAAATGAGAGCGCCTTTGGAATCATCCGGTTTGGAGGTGCCGAACCAGATGCCGTCTTCCGAAGACTCACCCCGGTTGGTATTTGCGGTATGTTTGTTCCATTTGGAGGAAGTGCTGGCATAACCGTTGGCATCTGTCACAATCACATGGCTTTCGCCTGTTGTTTTGGAAGTGATCTTAAATGGCACATTTGCCAGACGGTTCTGGCTGCCGTCAGCAATCTTGACAAATTCCAGATCCCCGCGGATGACCTGATTGGAGATGGAATTGTCTTTTGCAGTCAGTTCCACGATTTTTCCCTGTTCTGTGATGTCAAATTCTACAGAGATCTTTCCGCTGTTCAGATAACCGGAAGGTGCAGTTGTTTCATCCACACGGTAATGTCCGAATGGGAGAGCATCTTTTGCAGTTGCAGCAGAACCGGATTTATCGGCAGTAAGTGTAAGGACAACCTGATCTTTCGTGTAGGATGTTCCGTCTACTAATACCGGATTTTCATTTAACGTAGTGATCGCAAAGACAGTACCTTCCAAAGTGGCAGAACCCTGCGGTTTTGCTTCTCCGGTCTCGCTGTCACGTTTCTGGATCTTCACTCCGCCACGGATGACAGATTCTTCTATGGTAGAAGACTGGTATACCGAAACCATTTCCTGCTTACCGTCACCTGTAATTTTCTGTACGAAGACAGTTGGATTGAGCTGGTATCCGGCAGGGGCTTTGCTTTCCTGTACCGTTATGGTACCGAGCGGAAGACAGACGGTCTTGCCATCACTGGTATAGTAAAAGGCATCGCCGCTTACAAAGGAATCTTTGGTAAAATGCATCTTTCCGGAAACATCTGTTTTTAATACCCAGGTACGTGCCGGTTTCTTTCCAGCTTCCGCAGGATCACTGTCAGACTGCTCGGTATAGAACTTGACTGTAAATTCTGCGTTTGCAAGGGAAGCTGCTCCCTGTGGGGAGGCTTTCTTTGTTTCGGCATCCAGCTTTTCAAGCACCAGATTCATGGGATTATTCTGCGGAATATCTGTTACGTTTGCAGCAGAAGTCTGTTCTGCTTTTACGGTGACTTTGTGAGCTTTGGTGTCTACAATGTAGCCTTTGGAAGCAGAGAGCTCTTTTATGGTATAATCGCCTTCCTCCAGTTCGCCGGATCTGGCATACCCGTTTTCATCAGTGGTCAGTTTCTGGATGAGCTTCTCACCCTGATAGATCCCATACACAGCACCCTTTAAGCTGTAATTCGGATTCCCGTCCGATACGCTTCCGTTGGCAGAAGATTTTTTCAGTTCGATCCAGCCGTTTGGAACCTGATACCAGCTTCCGGCAATGGTCTGGCTGCCCTGTCCCGGAACGATGAATGCCCGGAAGCCTTCCGGCGGGTTCGGAAGTCCCTGAATGGCACTGGCTACTTCCAGTGCTTTATCAATATAGGACTGCGGGGCGCCATGGAAAGCTCCGGTGTCAGCGGAATTACCGGCATAGATGTAAGCGACAACCAGATGTCCGATGACATAGCTGTTATCATCACTCCAGCCACTGAAATATTTATCCTTGACGACTTTATCGTAGCCGTAACCGCCGTTTAAGTAGTAGAGCGCTTTTCTGAGCGGGGAGTTCTGGCTTAAAAGGTCATAGGAATAGGAACCAGAGGAAGGTGTTTTCTTCAGTGGTTCCACGCAGTAGGCAGTATTGCTCCCGTCAAAGCTCATGCGGGAGGTAAAATAGCTGCCGTAAGGGATATTGGCACCTGCCTTATAGCTGATGGTGCCGTCGGCTGCATGAACCGGAAAACTGCCGGAAAACAATGCGCCGACTGCGACAAGGACTGCCAGCAGCATAGCCAGCGTCCGTCTGGTATAGGATTTGTATGTCTGTAACATAAGTCTCCTCCTTCTTGAAGTTCAAATGAAAAGGGCAGCGTCAGTGCTGCCAAAAGTTACACAGCCTGTTTCTTCTGTTTCGCAAGGATTTCCAGAAGCTCCTGCCGATCTGTGGTAATCAGCTCCTTTTCCAGATTGGAAGCCTTAAATTCCACAGTGATGTTATTGTTGTTGGTTGAGATCAGACCGTTGCCCCGCTGGAAATGGGTGATGTTCATTACTTCTGTTTCCGATAGATGCAGGATAGTCTTCACCCGCTGTGCCTCTTCATCCTCCATGTTCAGGATAATCTTGGTCTTGCAGTTATTGATGATACCCTTGCCGTACTTCCCGTCATCCAGAGCAAAGAAGTCGTTTAAATCCTGTGTGGCAAAGATGCCGGCTCCGGAGTAAGCACGGATGATCTTGGCAATCTCCAGTACGAATTCCGCTGCAAGCCGGTTGCTGGATGCACCGATGAGCTGCCAGACCTCATCGACAAAGATGGCTTTCTCTTCGGTACGGTTTTCCTTCGCTTTATCCCAGACATAATCCAGGGCAACGAACATGCCGACCGTTAAAAGATCGCTGGAACCGGTCAGTTCGGAGATATCCAGTACCGTATATTTATTGGTCAGGTCCACATTGGTCTGCTGGTTAAAGGAAGAAGCAGAACCGTGAACCAGGCGGTTCAGGATATGAGCCAGACGTTTGGTATCCTCGCTTTCCAGCAGGACATTGTAGACATCCTCCAGAATGGGCATCTTTTTGTACTGCTCCGGATGCTGCGGATCTGTCAGGGATTCATTTTTATGTGTAATCCCTTTTCTGGCATAGGTTTTGATTAGGGCTTCATCCAGAAGCTGCTTCTCCTCATGGGACATATCCGGGATCAGCAGACTGAAGAAGATGTGAAGCCTTTGGATCTTGCCTGCCAGTGCGGAGGCATCCAGTGTCGATCCGTCCAGCAGTTCATTTACAGAATTGTCTACCTTCCGGATTTCCATGATGTTGATACAGTTCTTACTGGCAGGAGAGATCTGGATAAATTCTCCGCCGACATTCCTTGCAGCCCGGTAAAATTCGTGTCCCTTTAGCGGAGCGATGATGAACACCTGGATGCCTTTTCTTCGCATCCTTAGTGCCATGGTCTGCATGGTGAAGGTCTTTCCTGCTCCCGAACAGCCTAAGATACAGATGTTGCTGTTCTTGTACTGCCTGGAATCAAAGATATCCGCAATGACCAGGGAATTGTTATGCTTGTTTACCCCAAAGAGGATTCCGTTATCATCGCAGATACTGTAGCTGACGAAGGGATAGCAGCTTGCCGCCCCGGAAGTCAGTACGTTCCGCTTGGACAGCTTAAAAAGCTTCTTGTCCAGATTTGCCAGCGGCAGAGAGGATAAAAATCCCTGCTCCTGTAAAAAGTAGCAGGAGTGTAAGTTCATATCCTGCGAGATCAGGAGCTTTTTCATTTCCTGAATCCGCCACTGCAGTTCTTCCAACGTGGAAGCAGTAATGGTGATGAGAAGATTCATGTAATAGAAATCTTCGTTGTTGGCAAGTCCCTGCTTCAGAAAATATCCGGAGCGGATGGCAGAATCCAGATCGTCATAATCAGTGTTGGTATCGGACGCATCCTTTAATTTGGAACGGTTGATACGGATCTGCTGACCGAGACGCTGCTGAATCTTGTCCTTTGGCTGTTTCTGGAGAAAGAAATCAATATCAATCCCTTCCCCGGCATTGACAAGGAGTGACAGCCATCCGGGAGTTACCCGGTTTTTGTAGCCGTCAGACGGCACAAGCAGGTAGGAATGGTAAAGCCCATTGATCTGCACATAATGGGAGTGCTTGAAATCCACACTTTCCGGTGCGAGAAACTCGTTGATCCGGATGTGATCCAGTTCCTCCATGCGATTTTCCTTTGTATAGGCGGACAGTACAGTGCTGATCCGGTTCGAAAGCGGAACCTCCGTACAAAGGGTACGGTTTAAAAGGGTGTAGAGAACATCCGTAGTAAATTCATCCTCATTGTCATGGGAGACCACTTCATTCCCGCACTGGTATAGAAAGGTTTTGGCGGTCTGGGAGGCTGTCTCAAGAGCAGCAAGGATTTCCCGTTCCTCTTCCTTTCGGTTTGCGTTGAATGGTTCATATTCAAAGATCAGAAAGAACCGTCTGGATACTGCTTCTCTGGAACTTAAGTTCTGGACAAACTGGATGTAGTCACGCTGCAGTTCCTGACAGTGGGGATCGGTTTCCCGCTCCAGCTCCAGCTGGGACTGCTCCAGATGCTTATTGATGTCTGCTTTTTTGGAGATCATCTTGATCTGGAGTTTGACAGGGCTGATCTTTAAGTAACTGATAAAGCTGTAGATAATGCCCTGCTGTTCCCTGGCACTTCGAAGCAGAAAGTTGATTGGTTCAATCTCCAGGATCTTCACGTACCGTCCGTCTGTGGTATAGACGATTCCGTTTGCGATTTTTTCCACCGGAAGATAATCCTCCAAGGTCTGGTCTTTCTTTCGCTTTTTCCGGGAAACGGGTTTTGACGTGGCAGATGAGGTGTCCTCCTTGGAAACCACCTTTTTTTTCTGCTCTTTTTTTGCAGCCCGCTTTTCGGAAACTGCCCGTTTTTCTTCCTCCTTTCGTCTCCGGGCTTCCGTTTTTTTCTGTATTTTTATCTGTTTCGCCGCCTCTTTTTTCTGTCGGCTGGCTTCTTTCTGCTCCCACTTCAGATAACGGATATCTTCCTTTGCCTGTTTTTTGATGCCCCGCTTGGTGGAGGTATCAAACTGCCGGTGTTCTTTTTTTTTACTTTTTGGCGGAGCTGGTGCGTCCGGTTCAGACTGTGGGGGAGCCGATGCCATTACTTTGGAAGGCTCTGCCATTTTTTCTGCTTTCCGGTGTTTCTTTGTCTTTGGCTCTTTGAAACGTGGTTTCCTGCGTGGCTTTCCTTCCGGAAGACTGTCGGACCTCCAGATTACCCTGCGGTTCACTACAAAACGCAGGGCATTCATCAAAAAGGCAGTGATGCTCTCCCCGCCGATTCCAATCAGGGCTACCATTGCCGCTGGAAGTGCGGTCATGCAGAGAATGATGATGCGGGCAGTCAGGGACAGCGGCAGGTGGAAAACAGGGATACCGATTGCCAGGGAAAGAACAATGCTTTCTATGGCATTGCGGATGTCAAAAGTTCCGTTTAGGATCTTGCCTTTCTCAATGAAGTTGGAAGGGATAAAGGAAACCGGTGTTTCTTCTGGCTGTGTCATGGCTGCACCTCCTTTTTCGTATCTTTCGCATCTTCGGAAGGCACAGAGGCACTGCCGGATTCTGTGTCCGGAGCTTCCGGGCTGTCAGAAGTATCCGGATACCCGCCTTCCTGCAGGTGTTCAATGTCCTGCGAAGTCAGGGACGGCAGGGAATCATCGGTTTGCTTTTCGTAAAAAGTCGTATCTGCAGAGACCTGTACCCCGTCTTCTCCAAATAAAAACACACCCGTCGGGGTGTGATAGGTAACCGGAAGCGTATCCTGATCGGAAAGTGAAAACATCAGGCAGACGGTTGTTTCGGTAGGGTAGCTGGTTTTTTCCGGCAGGAAGGTGATGCTTGTCTGTTCTTTTTTGACATACTCTTTTAGGTAGACAGGAAACTGCCCTTTGAGAGAAGCAATCTGGCTGTCGGAGAAAAATGCTTTTAAAGCATCAAAATCCAGATATTCCGGCATGGGGGTATCAGAATTTGTTTCTGTTGTTTCCTTTGCCGGTTCCCTGCCTTTGTTTCCGGAAGCTTCTTTTTTCTGGCTTTTCCAGAAACTGGGGAGAACCAGTCCGGCAAGCAGCAGAAACAGCATCAGAAAAATGGAAAGAATCACTTTTGTTCTGTTCATAATGGCTCCTTTATTTTTTGTCGAAGATCCAGTAGGCATTTGCCGTAGCATGGATTTCCGACATCATATCAAATTCACGGTTAATATAGTTCTTTGCGTCACTGTCATTGGGATCATTGACCAGTACCTTGCCGTTTGCCGTAACACCTCGGAGTACGATGAAGTGTCCGCCGCTGGTGAAAAGTCCTGCCCGCTGAGAGGAGATGACCGGACAGCCTTCGGAGAGTGCCTGAAGTACCGTATTGGCATTGCTGGTCTGTGTGACGCTGCCACAGCCGAAATGACTGGCTGCAGCCTGAAAGTAGCTCCAGTAGGTTCCAACTCCCGGCTTGTAATAGGAATTCCCGCACCATGCCACCGCATCCGGAGGGGTAATGGTATTCCCGGTCAGGTAGCTGGCGATCATGGCAAAGCTGGTAGGCCCGCAGCCGGAAGATGCGATGGAGCCGCCGCCATAAGGAATGTTCCCGTAATCGGTCTGGAGATAGTGCGGAATCTGCATTCCGTTTGCTGGATAGCTTCCGCCGGTATTGGTAATCTGATAATACCGGAGAACATGCTCCACATATTCCTTGTCCCCATACCGGTCATAATGCCAGTTCGGACGGGCACACATCATATCCGAATAAGCAATGGCGTTTTCTTTGGTATAACCGCCGTCACGTTCCATTGCCCAGTCGATATAGCCGGAGCCGTAATTGTAACCCTGAAGCGCCAGCTTGATGCGGTCCAGGTCGGTAGGTCCGGTACATCCTGCTTTATCCAGTGCATACTTTAATTCCTGAATCCCACATTCGATGGAATAAGCAGGATCGGTGATGCCGTTGGGGACATGGGGGTATTTCTTATTAAAGCCGCCTTCTGCCGCCTGCATGGGATCGCTTCCACGCCCGCCGCTTTCCTGCATCATGACTGCCATGAGGAGTTCCACATAAGCTTCCATGCCGTATTTCTGTGCGACCTGCTGGATGGTAGCCCGGTAAGCCAGCACCTCATCGCTGACACCTACCGCCATGGCAAGACCGGAAGCGGAGCCGCCAAAGAACATGGTCAGGTTTTCCACATAACTGTCTGCCGTTTTTTTCTGCTTATCGGTCAGATGAAAGACGTGATCTGCAAAGTAGGCATCTCCGGCATAGCTGACCGTGTAGGTATGGCGGGTAAAAGTAACCTTTCTGGGTGGTGCATTTTCCTCTTCCGCCGGAACTTCCACCGTGGCCGTTTCTGAAGTAACGTCATAAGAAAAAAGCCCGTCCTCGTTTTCCCGGATCAGGCTTTTGAGTTTGCTGATATTTATATTTTTATAGTCATCCTGGCTGGCACAAAACTGTGCGATGAGCTGGTTCGCATTTACGATGATACTGGAAGCGTAAGGATCGCTGATAGAGGCAGTATCTCCTTCCGGGAGTCTGGCAATTTCCGCATTGATCTTAGCAAGCAGTGCATCATGGCTTTCCTGAAGCACCTCCACGATTGCCTGATTGGAAGCCCGGATATTTTCACTGATTACCGTGTTGCTGGTCAGTGCTCCGGTATTTTCAGAGAGGTCTCCGAAGACGAGTCCCGGAAGCATGACAAGGAACAGAATGGGAAGCATCAGTACACCGCCGACGGCTGCTCCAGTTTTCGCAAGGGTGCGCCTGTGCCGGAATACTGTACCGATGACAGCAAGAGGACTGCCCATCAAGGCTGTTTTTGGCATGTTACATACGCTCCTTTCGCTGTGGGGCTGGCGGCAGTTTCTGGACAATGGATTCATTGTAGGCTACTTTGCCGCTGCCGGAAGTATATGGTGTTTTTTCGACCGTATCCTGTGCATACTGCTTGTACCAGGTGGAACCATCCACGGACTGTACCGTAGAGTAGGAGCCCTGAGTAGGAGCTGCATACTGGTCGGCATGGTACAGGGCAAAATCCCGGTTTCCGGAGCTTCCGGTTTCGGTACCGGTGATCCTTCCGCCACCGATTTCTACATTATCATAGGAAGAACCGCCGCCCGGATTGATGCCCATATAGGAAGTAAAGGCTTTCTGTGCGTCTGCTCCCTTGATGGAACCTACCTGACCGTAATTTCCCTGTGCAATGTTGCTGATGACCTGATTGGCAAAGTCTCCGCCTTTGTTCAGGGATGACTGGTAGAGCATGTTTCCGATACTGCTGTGTTCGGTATAACCGGTTGCGGAATTGACCGCTTCTCTTTGTACCTGTCTTCCCACTGCCCCGGCAAGCCCGCCGGATAGGAAGCTTCCTGCGACAGCCGCACTTCCGGGAGAAGAGGCTTTGTGGTAGCCGCCACCACCATGGGAACGCATGGAACCGGTCAGGCTCCGTCCTGCAATCAGAAGTTCAGCCATCATGTTTCCTCCGGTATTGCCGACATTGATGCCAAGCGATGCCAGAAAAGAATCAATTTTCTGGGATACCTTTAAAAAGGCAATGGCACACAGGAACCAGACGAAGACATTTCCGGTTACCGCTTCCTTTCCCTGACTGGCAACTGCCGCTTCCACGTCTGCTTCCGTAAGCTCCGCTGCAAAGACCGGCATGGAGCAAAACAGTACCAGACAGGCAGTTAGTACCAGGAATGGTATGAGTTTCTTTCTAAGTTTCATTTTGGTCCTCCTTTCTTATAGGGATAACGGATTGGCAAGGAAGGTGCCGACCATAGAAGTAAACAGCCGCAGGCACCACGCATTCATCAGAAGCAAAAAGAACTGGCCGCCAAGCATCCGGCACCAGCTTTTGAAGATATTTCCGGTTGACTGGCTGGCACCCATGGAAAAAGCTGCCGGGGCTGTGTAGACCAGTACCCCCAGAAGAATATAGCGTTCTGCCGCTTCAAAGAGCAGTTTGATGTAGTTCCACGCCAGAATCAGTACCAGAATCAGTGCAATGATGGCTACCGCCCCATTTGCACAGACTCCCAGGATGACTGTGACTACGGAGTTAAAATCCGCAAATTTTAAAGGCGGCAGGTCTTCCGTCAGAATCCAGTTGTACGGTGTTCCTGAAATCTTCAGGAGCAGATCCACAATATCTTTCGCATAGAAGGTGAGAAAGATAAAGAGGAAGGAACGGATGGACAGCTTAATGGGATCTTCCGCTTCGATACCGGCTCCCATAAAGTAATTTTTAAAGAGCTGCCATACCCAGTTTAAGAGGATCAGCCCGATGCCCAGTGCCAGAAAGACCTGATACATGGTCTCGGCAGCAGGAAAGTAGCGAAGAAACGTATCCATGGAACAGCCCAGAGCACCGAGGACTGAAGTGGTGATCAGATCCAGAATGTTCATGACCTGTTCGGCAATCCATTCCACGATTCCGTCAAGTATTCCCATAGTGGCATCTCCTTTCGTCTATCCGTTCCATTTTCCGCCTGCAAAGAACGGGGTGATGTAAGCCATGATAAAGCCAAGCCCGTTTAAGATCGCCCAGGTAATGACGATACGCTTGAGCCATGCACGTGATTCGTCCACGGTTTTTCCGCTTTTGGAAAAATTCATCATCAGAAGGGCAACCGATGCCGTTACGACTGCAGCAATGGTGGAAATGAGGATAATCTGGTTATAGACATCCTTCATGATCTCATTGGCTTTGGTCCAGATGGTAGCGGCAAAAACCGGCTGTGTGTATCCGCAGAGGACTGTGACAGCCAGAAATGCAGCATACAGGCATCTGCCATAATTGACATGCCGTTTTGTGTCCGGCGGAGCGTTTTTCAGTTTGTGTTTCACGTAAAAGTACCTCCTTTTTATAAGAGCGGCAGGAGAATTACCTCCCCTGCCTTTGCTTATGGTTTTCCTGCCTCAAGAAAGGACGCAGCCCGGTCAATGCAGGCTGCGTCCTAAATCAAAGTATGAAATTGTAAAGATCCTCCTATCTTACAGAAAAAACGCAGCTTATTTGCCGCAGGAGAGGCTTCCCATACGGCAGTGCTGCGTTTCGTTCTGCATATAATTTTGACAATATCAATTTTAACATGGGTAAATTACCGCTACAATCGCAGGACTGTGCCAGTTACAGACGATGGAGTGCCAAAAATGTGACCAACGCTAAAAGCGTTATAAATGCAATCCTTATGGATACTGTAAGCGTGATTTGCAACCAATTATACTGGATTTACATGACTAATGCTTTAAGCGTTAGTGAATACTGGAAGGAGGAGGTGTGCGTGTGAAAGGAATGGGAAAGGCAATCCGCAGGTACAGGGAAGAGGCAGGAATTACGCAGGAGAGACTGGCTGAACTGGTGGATATCAGTACCAACCATCTGGGTGCGATTGAGCGGGAAGTGAAAACACCTACGATGGAAACATTTGTAAAGCTGTTGAATGTATTAGGTGCGGAACCGAATGAAGTGCTGAAGGAAGTGATTCCTCTTACCAGAATGGAACATACTTCTGTAGTGGAAGGAAAGCTGGAAAGGCTCACACCGAAGAAGCAGGAAAGCGTGCTTCGGATGCTGGATGTGATAATTGAAGAGATGATGAAATAGAAGCTGTCTGCGAAATTGCCGCAGGCAGTTTTTTTGAAAGCTGTATATGCAATAAAACACATAAAAATATGCGATTTATGATGAAAGTGATTGCAAGATTTGATATAGTAATCCTAAAAGCATTATAAAACTAATTCTTAAAGGATGACTATAATATGAAAAAGGGATATGTGGGATTATTGGCATGTGCGTCAGGAATTCTGATCGGACTGGGAATCAGCCGGCTGGATCTGACAGGTTATCTTGAAAAAACACAGGAGCAGGAATATCACCCGGTAGAAAGAAAGGTGCCTGAATCAGTAGAAAGCAAGCTGAAAGATCCAAAACAGTGCTGGCTGTGTGGAAGCGATGAACGGAGTATGATGGATTATTTCCGGAAGTTTGACGATCTGGGAGTGATCTGTACCAATCACTGGTATGTGATGGATATGCATATCCGGAATCATGATGAGGACGGGAATCTTACCGGCCCGCAGGGAAACGGGCATATGGGTTATACCGGGACAGGAGAAGGCGGCTGCTTTTTCCATACGGAGCAGATGTCGGATTACGGGATTTCCGAAGTATCGGTGGATTACGGGGAAGATAGTATCTTCGATGTGAAAAAAGTACAGAACCATCTGTGTCAGGAATGCCTGGATAAGCTGGTGGAAAGCATGGAGGTATTCTGTGAGGAAACGCAAAAACCCAAGCCCCGTGATCTGGTACTGGTGGATTTTCAGACATTGGAGCTGTACGCCATTCAGGAGCATAATGCGGGATACTTTATCCGGGATTATTATGTGGAAATTGAGTCGGAGGAAGATGGGGTGGAAGTAAAGGCATTTTACTGCCCGAAGCTTAATAACGGGAAAAAGGATGGAGAATAAATTGAGGTTTGCATTGGTGAGGAGTATAATGTAAGTACGTGTTATGTATTGGAAAAACTTGAATTTAGCAGAAAGAAGGATTGTTATGAAATTTATCAATACTAGAAAATTCACATGGATAATTTGTATAATAGGATTTTTGCTTGCTCTTGTAAGTATATTTTTCTTACCGAGTATTATTCCAGTACATTTTGCAAATGGGATTGCGGATGATTATGGAAGAAAAATACAAATATTTTTATTTCCTATATTACAAGTGCTTATCACTTTTTTGACTGGACGAGAAAAAGTAAAATATTGCCTGACACATTCAAAAACTTTCTTAACGGACATTCAGTTTAATTGGATGATAGATGGTGTACTTTTATTGGTAATGTTTGCAGAAATATGGGTTATCTATGCTTCATTTGCATAGAAATACTTGCATAACAATTTACATTTGATTGAGCAGATAAAAATGATTTGAGGTGGTAGCAATGAAAAAGCGATTGGGAATCATAGCCGGAATTTTAGGAATTGTATTGGCAGTCATTGGCATTGTACTGAAGCAGAAAGAAAACACAGCCGTTTCTGTTATTGGTGGTGCGGATGGCCCGACTTCTATTTTCATAGCAGGGAAGTTAAATGGTGATAATTTTATTTTTATGATTGTAGTTGGAATTATTTTATTGATTTTGGCAGGAGTTATTTTTTACAAACGTAAGCATTAAGTTACAGTTTTTTAGACTGTGTATGGCGGAAGAACCGGGAAAGTGTAGATATATCATGGGGATTTTGGAAAAAAATAAAAAAAGTAAGGGTACAGCGTTTGTCTATGATGAGAATAATGATTACTATAAGATGGAAATAAACGGGATTGAATTTGTCTGTGACAGTATACATTCCGATTATGAGAAGCATGCAGTTGAACTGGCACAGGCGTATGAGAAAAGGCTGCCGGATATCGTGGATTATCTTATGCCGGATATAAAGGAGATGTTTGGAATTACAAATCCAGATGTAATAGCAAACTCACTAGGAAAGCCGAGTATAGATTTGGATAGAGGAACACTGACTTATCTGGAGCACACAATGGACAGCCTACATATTATTGAAATGGAATTTGACGGTATCTTCACGGCATTCTATAACTCCTGTATTGATGGATAGGACTTTAGTAACATAGAGCTGCAGTTGTCTACAGCTTTTATCCAGACTTCGGATGTTACAGAGAAGCAATCAGAAATGGATTGATCGATTTCTGAAGCAGTATCCGGTGAAATCCTTGAACATATGAAGGAAAAGTATGTATGTTAATTTTATTTTTATTGTAGACAAAAGATAGGACTGATATGATAAAAGAACAGGTTATTACAAATAGAGGTGGAGTATTTGATGCAGAAAATATTATTACTGGAGGATGACTTGAATCTAAATCGGGGAATTGCCCTGTTACTTTCACGGGAAGGGTATGAGGTTCGTCAGGTTTATACAATAAAGGAAGCAAAAGAAGCATTTCAAAAAGGAGATTATGCTCTTGTTATCAGCGATATTACATTGCCGGATGGTACAGGACTGGATTTTGGAAGGATGGTACGTGCAGGTGGAGATACATATCTTATCTATCTTACGGCTTTGGATCAGGAAATAGATATTGTAAATGGTTATGATACAGGGGCAGATGATTATATTACCAAACCATTTTCACTGATGGCTTTGGTGTCGAAGGTGAACGCATTGATGAGACGGCTTTCTAAGGTACAGGCACAGATTATGTCTTCCGGAGAGATTACGGTGCATATGAAAACGATGCAGGTGTATAAAGGGGATGAACCAGTTACTTTAAGTAAGAAAGAATTCTCTCTGTTGCTGTATCTCTGGGAGAATGCAGGACAGATTGTTTCAAAAGAAAGTATCCTGGAGCATGTATGGGATATAGACGGTCAATTTGTCGATGATAATACGGTTACTGTCAATATAAGCAGACTGAAGAATAAACTTGGAACAGAAGAGATAGCGAATGTGAGAGGACTGGGATATATATGGACCGGAAAGGTAAACAAAAATTAAAACGGTATTTTATCGTATATGTAATCTTTGCAGTATTTTTTACAGTAGGAATGTATCTGATAACAAAGTATGAGGAAAATGCGAAAGCAACGCAGATAGCACTGCTCCTTGCAGAACATCCTGAACTGGAAGGGGAAATAGTTGCAATCTGGGAAAAGTCAGGAACAGTAGATTTTATAAGAGACCGGGACGATCAGAAGATAGAAAGAGTCGTACAGATGCTGGAAGAAACTTATGGTTATCACTCAGGGAGTGGATCTTCAGATGTGGTTATAAGGATTATCTGGGGAATTGGATTACTAGTGGGAGTCATAGTATGTAGCCTGTTCTTGTACCTGGACCGAAGAAAAAACTGGAGCAGATACGGTGATGAGGAACAATTACAGCAATTATATGAATGTCTGCAGGAATTCAGAAAAGGAAAATTCCAAACATATCCTGAAGAAACATCAGAATCGGAACAATGGTTAAAGGTGTGGGAATCTGTAAAGGAGCTGGGGCAATATTTCGAAGATTTGAAGGAACGTCTGGAGCAGGAAGAAAATGGTACGAAGAGTCTGATTACAGATATTTCCCATCAGTTGAAGACTCCGCTTGCATCACTCCGGATGAGTCATGAGCTGGTGGCAGAAAATCGGGTTACAGGAGAAGAACAGAGGGAGTTTCTGGAGCAGGAATCACAGGAACTTACCAAACTGGAACAGCTCTTGAATGAACTGGTAAATCTTTCAAGGCTGGAAACACATATGATCCAGATACATTCGCTTCATGAAAGCCTGAAGAAAACGCTAACAGAGGCTGTCAGTCAGATTTATATGAAGGCAAGAGGAAAAGATATTTCCATTCAGGTGGAGATGGATGATGATATAGTTGTGAACCATGATTCAAAATGGACGGTAGAAGCATTAACGAATATCCTTGAGAATGCAGTCAAATATTCACCGGAACATACAACGATTACAGTGAGGACGCAGGAGCTAGCAAGCAATGTGCTTATTGAAGTAGAAGATGAAGGAATGGGCATTCCTGCGGAGGAACTGCATAAGATCTATCAGAGATTTTACCGGGGAAGGAAAGCAAAGGAACAGGTAAAAGACGGAGCGGGTGTCGGTCTGTATCTTGCCAGAAAGATCATAGAAGAACAGGGGGGGACAATAGCAGCCAAAAGAAAGGCTGAGAAAGGTATGATATTTAAAGTGACACTGCCGCTCATAATAGGAGAATAGTCGGAACCCTTACAAAACTGTTATGGTTGTTGTAAGGGTTTTGTAATGCAGGAATGTTATAGTAGGGGTATGAAATGGAAAGGGGACTTGAAGATATGAGTAGTATTTTAAAAGTAGAAGATCTAGTAAAGTATTATGGAGAAGGCGAGAATCAGGTGAGAGCCGTGGATCATACAAGTTTACAGATAGAGAGAGGCAAGTTTACAGCTATCGTAGGACGTTCCGGCTCCGGAAAATCTACACTTCTGCATCTGATTGGAGGGCTTGACAGACCGGATTCCGGCAAAGTATGGATTGATGGAACCGATATCTATTCTCGAAAAGATGATAAACTGGCACAGTTTCGAAGAAAGAAGATAGGATTTATCTTTCAGGATTTTAATCTGATTCCATCGCTGAATGTGTGGGAGAATATCGTTCTTCCGCTGGGACTTGATAATCGCAAGGTAAAGCCGCGGGAAGTGGAAGATATTCTCAAAAAAATCGGACTGCAGGATAAGAAAGATGCGATGCCGTCTGCTTTGTCTGGTGGACAGAAACAGAGAACTGCGATAGCCAGGGCATTGGTGACAAGACCGGCGATAATTTTGGCGGATGAGCCGACGGGAAACCTTGATTCCCAGACTGAGCTAGAGGTTATGAGCCTATTGAAAAGCTGCGTGTCGGATTTCGGGCAGACGCTTATCATGATTACCCATGATGAAACGATTGCCCAGATGGCGGATGAAATGATTATCATTGAAGATGGCAAGGCGGTGAGAAGATAATGAAGATGACGACCAGAGTTGCATATTGCAATATGCGGCATTATAAGAGCAAAAACATACTGATTGGAATTGCCATTATCCTGACAACATTACTGCTGTTCGTAATCCCATCAATCGGAAAAGATATGGTGGAAGTGAACTTTGCGGTAATCAATAAGATTTATCCAACATGGCATGCCCTTTATCGGAACGTGGACGAGAGTACAGTTATGAAACTGGCGGCACATCATGATGTGAAAACTTACGGACTCCGCAGCGATGCGGGGTACATGAATCTGGAAGATGCGACGGTTTCCATGATGTATATGGACAGAACAGGGATGGAACTTTATAAAGTGAAGCTGAAAGAGGGGCAACTTCCGCAGAAAGAAAATGATATTGTGGTTTCAAAAGGAATACTGGAAGCATTAGGACAGAATGGGAAAATCGGTGACACTATCACAGTACCTTATCAGATTCTGAAAGATGACGGACTGGATTATACGAAGGAGAAAGACTTTCGAATCTGTGGTTTTTTAGCAGATAATGAGAGCAGCAAAGAACAAAAACAATATACATCATTGGTTTCAGAGGCCTTTCTGAAAGCGGAGATACCGGTAGAACAGGTGAAATATCGGTTTTTACTTCAGGTGAATGGACAGAAAGGAAATACGACTGCAGATTATACAGAGACGATACAGAATATTGCCAGACAGTTCGGGATTTCCGAGGATGACATGAATATTAATAAAGAGTATCTTGCAGCAAATTATGTGGATCCGGCTACAATTCCGGTGATTGTAGGAATCATGCTTATTGTTGTATTGGCGGGCATTATCACAATTTATAGTGTTTATTATGTATCTATGAACCAGAGGGTTCGGGAATTTGGAAAGTTAAAGGCAATCGGGGCTACGAAACGGCAGCTTAGACAAATCGTACTAAGAGAGGGAATGGGAGTGGCGTTGTTTGCCATTCCGATAGGACTTTTGATCGGAACAGTTGCTGTGAAAGTTGTACTTCTCCAGTTTGTAGAACATGCAAAGGATTCAAACGTACTTATAACAGAGGCATACAAGGTTGTAGCTAAAGGAGAAGTCCAACTTTATTATTGGTGGATTTATCTGTTGGCAATTGCAGTGACTCTGTGTACAGTGTATCTGTCACTGATGAAGCCTATGCGTATGGCGGCGAAGGTATCAGAAATAGAAGCTATGCGTTACCAGGGAGGCAGTAAGCGACAGAAAAGCAGCAGGAAGGGATATCAATTTCTGAATATCGGACGACTGACCAAGAGAAATCTTGCAGAGAATAAAAAGAAGAGTACTATCACGATTGTATCTATGGCCGTTACCGGAATATTTGTCATGATGGTAGCAACGGTGCTGTCTTGTGCAAATCCGATGGAAAGTGCAAAGAGTTCGATTGTGGGGCAATATGAGATTTCTCCAATTGTGGAATCCGGGAATAAAGAGCATCCTGAATATGAATGGGCGGAGGTTCAAAAGAATAATCCATTAAATGAAGGACTAAAGCAGCAGATAGAGGAGCTTGACGGTGTTGAGCGGGTAGATGTGTTTACCGCGTTGAAGGTATCAGGAGGACCTTTTGAAGAAAAAATTGGAACCGAATTTATCAATGGAGTGCCGGAAGAATACGCAGAAGAGCTGAAAAAAGGAATCACTGAAGGCAATGTCACATACGAGGAATTGAAATCCGGGGATAAAGTGATTCTGGACCGCGCGCTACTTCACTGGTATCCAGATATTAAAGTGGGAGATAAGCTGAAACTCAATATTCATGATGGAGATAATACCTTTCAAAAAGAGATTGAAGTGGCAGCAATTGGTGAATATGGAACAGGTCTGACAAACTATAACTGTCTTATCATGGCAAAAGAAGGGGCAGAGAAACTTACCATAAATAATTCTTCCAGCTATTTTCAGGTGATTGCAGATAAGGATTATGATGAGGCACTGGAAGCATCTCTACAGGCTATTGTGGATGGATCAGGCAGACTGCAGATGCGTACCTGGAAGAATGAGTACGATACATGGGAAAATGCCATACAGATGACTAGAGGTGCATGTTATGCATTTATCATCATTCTGGCAGCAATCAGCATTATGAACTTGATTAACACAATGATCAATAGTGTCCATGTGCGAAAAAAGGAGCTTGGCATGATGCAGGCAATCGGAATGTCGGACCGTCAGTTGATGAAGATGCTCCAGTTGGAAGGTATATTCTATACAGTAGGCACTCTTATTATCAGTATCGGAGTGGGAAGTCTTGCAGGATATCCGTTGTTTTTATATGCAAAGCGTACAGGAATGTTTGATATCAGCACATACCATTATCCGGTAACAGCAGCTATTATTATAATTTTAACATTGTTTGTGATACAGATGTTATTGGCAATATTCATTGCAAAGTCAGTAAGGAAAGATTCATTGATAGAGAGAATTCGTTTCAGTGAGTAAGAATATAAATTTCTGATGTTTAATGCAGATACTAATCAATGTCATAATAAAAAGGGGGACTTGATTTCTCAAATCCCCCAGTGTATAATGAACTCAAGAAAGGTATTCAGATGCAAAATCTGATGCCCTCAGTTAAATTTTATATTCTATGTATAAGTCATAGCATCCAAAACTTTCCTAGGGTCGTGGATGCTATTTCTTATTATGTCGATCTATATAAGTCAAAGCCGCAAAAATTACCAATAGTAAAGTCAATACTTCCATTGTATTCATGGGCATCACCCTCCTTGGATACTAGAGGGCAAAATCGAAATGCATCCGTCTTTCCGGTTCAGTAATACCGAATCAGTATAACACGTTACCGTTTTCAGTACAATAAGGTAATGGTCTGAAAAATACTTTATTCTGTCACCTTATGTAGCTGTATCGTGAGTATTTGCTGGACTAATTGGTGCTGTATATGAAAAAAAGCTATTTAAAAATAAGGTGGAAGCCTTATATGGTCTGCTTGATGATGCGGGTGATGATGCCGAGGGCAACATTACGCTCTTCATCAATATGCGTCACCACAAAGGATACCTGATCCTTTTTCCCGACTGTCCGGCTGTCATAGCAGGAGTGGGCAATGGCATTGACACCGATGGAGAGCCGGACAAAGACGGTGCCTTTATGGATGTCTTCCACAGTTCCGGCGTATTTTCCCTGAATCTTACATTTTTTCATGTTTTCCTTGCTGGTGTTGCCTTCCACACTTTTGACATCTGCGTGGACAATGACCTGCTCCGGTGAGTCTGCCCGCACATCCAGGATGCGTACCAGGATGTGATCGCCTACCTGGAAGCGTTCTCTGGCATCACCCATCCAGTCGAAGGACAGGTCTCTGGCAAGAATGGAGGTTTCCACACCGAAAATTTCTGCCCGGACTACCTTTTCCGCAACAGCAATGACTCTTGCCTGCACGATACGGTCTTCATAAACTTTCGGCATTCCGGAAGCATCTTTATCCAGATAGAAGATCTGGCGTTTCTTCAGCATCGCTTCTTTCCGGCTGGCGACAATGCTGCGTGTCTTCGGATCTAATCCCTTAATCAGAAAATCAATCTCACATCCAAGCATATTGTTGAGGATTTTGTTCTGCCGCAGAGCAAGCTCCCCATAATCGTGTGCTTCATCCTGCATGAGATGGATCATCATCTCAGTTACTGGGATGACAGTACGGAAATCCTTGTAGTAAACCACGGCAATGAGGCTGCCGTTTTCTGTTTTCTCGATACCGCCAAGCATTCCGGTTAAGATCCGGCGGGTACGGTAGGCATTCTGGATCTCATGCCAGGTAAGGTCTGAAATGGACTGGGCTGTTTCCAGCTTCGCATCGGAATCCAGAGTTAAAATAGGTGTGTTGGTTGTTTCGTTTGGCATCATAGTGTCTCCTTTCAAATTATGACATGATAGAATCTTTATCTAAAGGAACCATGTCTGTGTGATCCGAATAGTTATCTGCTGAGAAGTCATCCGGGAAATCGTGATAGCCAGGTTCCTGATAAACGCTTTGCTGGTCAAAGTGCGGTTCAGCTTTTTTCTTTTTCTGCTTTCCATAAGAAGCGGTTTTTTTCGGGTGGGAAGCAGGAATAGTTGGAGTGTACGTATATTCTTCACTACATGCTCCTTTTCTCCATTCCGGAATATGTTCGGAAGCCTTCCGGGGAATGAGTTTTTGGGCATCCGGGTGCAGGGTGTAATCGTATTTTTCTACCTGCAGTACCTTCTGACCACGCAGGATAATCAGTGCAGTATCCAGCGGGAGCCGCAGGATCTCATCCGGAGTTAAGAGCTTTCGTTTCCCGATGGATCTGGTCTGGCGGTATTCCGGTGTATAATCGGATACCCTCCAGCTATTTAATTGTTTGGCTTCGCTGCTGACACCAACGGTCACATCACCGGAGCGGTTAGAGATAAATGTAGCAGTTACCTCATCCGTACAGCCTAAAAATAGCTGAGTGTCGCAGTTCCCGATGATTTCCTGCCATTGGTTTAAGGGATACCGGTTCTGCATCTGAGGCAGGTTTTGGAAAATGCAGGAAATACTGAGGTTTCGACTTCGGATCACGGAAATCTTTTTGTTGAGCGATAGGATTGCTCCCGTATTCGCCAGCTCATCAGCCAGGATATGTACCGGAACCGGCAGTTTTCCATCTTCCCCATAGGTGTCTGCATAACGGACCAGTTTGATAAATACGAAGGTCATAAACAGGGAAGAAAGAAAATCAAAAGTGCTGTCTTGATCCGAAGTGATGCAGAAGTATGCACATTTTTCTTTTCCCGGCAGCGTCAGGTTGATCTCATCATAGGAAGTGATCTGGCGGATCAGCTTGTTCTGGAATACCTGAAGTCTGGAACCGAGTCCGATGATGACGCCGGAACGTACCGTGTCACTTGCCTGCTTATAGATGCAGTAGGGGACTTTTGCCGGATGGGAGACCGGAAGCAGGTCAAAGAGGCTGTTCAGTTCTTTTTCCGAACTCATGGTCAGGAGTTTGTATACCTGTCCGATATTCTTTGCCTCCGGTGGGAATCCCTGATCCACATAGAGAATCAGAGCTTTTAATAAGTTCATCTCGGCATTGTCCCAGAAGTGATCGCCTTTGGCAGAACCGGTATTCTGGATGATGACATCAGCAAATACCTGTGCCATGGTTTCCTGTCCGCCAATTTCACCCAGACAATTCCAACTATCCGAGTTTTCCGGGTTTACAAGATTAAAGGATTTCACGATATATCCGGCATTCTCAAGGTAAGTGGCTGTACTTTCGTACAATTCCGATTTTGGATCGGTGATGATGAGGCTTTCCCCGCGGGCAACACACTGGAAGATCATGTTGCGTGCAAAGGCCCGGCTTTTCATGGAACCGCTGGCACCGTAAACGGCAATATTCCGGTTCATGCGGGTATCCTTCGGGAGACAAACGGCTTTTCCGTTCAGTTTTCCAAGAATGGTTCCCTTGTGTTTCTTGACATCATTCGTAAGCTCCAGTACCTGATGCATTTCCTCCAAAGTCATAAAACCGGAAGTCCCATAGGTTCCCTTTGTGGAATAATTCAGGTTCCGGCCCCGGTCTGTTATTTCCCCGTTTCGGTCAAATCCCATACGCATGAGAAGGAAGGTCAGGAGTCCAAAAGCTGCCAGACATAGAAAAATCCCATACAGATTGTACGGGAAAGCAGTCAGGGCATCCAGACAGGCGAGCGGGTGCGGGGAGGGGATCTGCGGGGCAGTTCCGTTTCCGGCAAAATTGCCGGCAGATTCCCAGGTCTGATAGTTGCGGATAAATTGAGCAACATAGCCTCCTGCATAGAGGGTGCAGAAGGTGATCGGAAGCATATAAATGAGCTTCCACCATTTACGGTTCATGTAAAAACCCCCTTTTGAATTTGCAAAGGTCAATACTGGAGAAATGGATTGTGGCAGTTAAGTATTTTTTCAGGACCGGAATCTGAAAATCGAAACAGATCAGGTTCCCGGATCTGCCGTATACATTTAAGCCGGTATTGAACCGGTTGATTCGCTGCATGTCAAAATCATAAGCAAGAAGGATGGGGTTCCCGGAAGCATCCGTGGCATCATGTTCCAGTGGAATTGAATCGCTGCGGCAGCCCAGATCGGACAGCAGGAGGTTGTCCAGCTTTTCCATGATCTCAGGGTGAACCAGCAGTTTTAAAAGCACTTCCCCTTCCGGAGTATTGGGAAGGTAATGGAAATGCTCGAAGGAGGTGTCCAGCATAAACAGGCTCTTTTTGTAGCCTCCGGTACTGGTAAACAGCCGGAAAGCCATTTCCATGTCGGTTCCGGTCATGATTGCCCGGATCTGTGGATGTCCGTTGTAAGGGTAGCCTTGCAGGTAATGCTGCAGGAAGGCGTTTAAGCGGACTTCCGTTCGATATTCCCATTTCAGGACTCCGTTTCCCGTGTTATAAAGGACATAGACACATTGCGGTGCCATCAGGATGCCCATGCTGCGGGAGTTCCTAATCTTCGTGGTCTCCGGGCCCAATTCCTTAATTTCTCTGGAAGCGTAAAAAAGAGGAAGGCTTCGCATACCGATGGAACCAGCTTCGCGGTGATTACAGAAGATGTCAGGTTTTACATCCGGATAAAAGGGAATCCCGGCATGAAGGAGTGTCAGATACGTTTCGGCTTTCTGATGTAAGCGGATACGTCGGGATACTTCACTTCGGATGAGGTTCGTCTCGGTATTGCCGGTCAGATAGCACTGGAAGCGTAGCGGCGAGACAGATAACAGCATCTCTTTCGCAGCTTTTGTAAGACGGTAGCCTCTGAGAGCATCCCGGTAGTGGGTACGGATGAGGTGTTCCGCCTTCAAATCCGTAATGAGTTTTTCCGCATAGGAGGCACTTGGGATGAGTCTGTTTAGCTGGTCTGCGGGAAATTCCCCGCACATCCCTATCATTTCCAGTAAGCGGTATTTCGTAGTGTCAGGTCTTATCAAATAAGCATCACCTCAATTCAGTTCTTACCCATGCAAGCCTATACTTGGGTAAATCTCCGGTGGTTTGGAGATAAAAAAAGCAAGAAAACAAAGTTCCCTGCGGTGGTTCTTACCGATGTCGGATTTCTGCCTGAGAAGTCAGGAGATTTTCCGACATGCTTTCGTGATGATTTTTCTGGTTCTGCAGCCATTTCGGAAAGTCAGCTTTTTCCATAACCGATACCAGTGTACAGTCCTTTAAGCCAAGCTGTGTCGTGTAGTAGGAATCACAGAAAAAGCCGCTGTCATCTGTCAGAACATAAGTACAAAGTGTATCCAGAATCTGTTTAAACTCCAGATTGTCATAATCCCGGATACGTCTTTGAGGAAGTTCCCTGTCATATATTTGACTGAAACATATCACGCAGTCACGATAGAGGGGCAGGGCATTTTGTTTTACATACTCCCGAAGCATATAATTAAGCGGTTCATGGAGAAATGCAGTGTTTGTGTGGACTCTTCGTTTCGGAAGCAGTCCGGGAAGCGTAATGGTGAGAATCCCCTGCTGTTCTGCAATCCGCATTCCCTGTGCATCTGCCGCTTTGGGAAGATAAGCTGCTTGATTTGGGGAGAGAGCCGGACAGACAAGGTTACGCATCTGGCAGGCAATCCGCTCCGCCCGAAGAGCAGCACTGACGCTCAGTTCCTCAAAATTTTTATCATAATTCTGGATATCAGTGACCTTCAGAGCGTAAACGGTATTCGTCAGTTTTTGCAGCTCCCCTTCCAGTTTTTCAAGCCGCTGGTAAATGGTTGGTGTATTTTGCGTCATAATAACCTACTTTCTCATGTAGTAACTGACAGCACCGGATTCATTTACAAGGCAGTAAGCGGCTACATCATCAATGGTGATTTTGGCAGCCTGGCTTTCGGATTCTAAGACAATCAGGCGTTTGGAACCATGTGATGGGATACTTTCCATCACATGATTGATCAGAGCCTCCTGTTCTTCACCGATATAGATGATTTCGTATTGTTCATCTTGCGAAAAGAAATTGAGCTTGATTGGAAATTCGCCACTGGTGTGGTATACAACACCTTTCTTAAAATCCAGCAGTACCCAGAAGCATGTAATTATAGCATAGTCAGGATTCTCAGCAGACTGCTGGCTGTCACAAAGAAGGTCATGCTCTTTATCGTAAATGATGCGCCCTTGTTTGATGAGGCTGGTAATCAATGACTTGATAGACTGCTCATGTCGGGAGAAAAGTTGTAAAACCTGGTCATACCTCAGAGTATGGTAAGTGGTAATGAACCGTAAGAGCTTGGCTCCCTCTCCTTGATAGATTTCGTTCCTTGTTTTCATGATTGACTCCCTTCTATATATAATAGGAAACTTTATACATATGGCTGTACGTACAGGATACGTTTGGTATTGTAAGTATAGTGTACGTACAAAGTACATAGAACCTGCTGTCAGCGATTGAATTTACAGGTACAAAAAAAGCACCATCTATGGGTGCTGGAAATAAGGAAAACTATAAGCAATACCTATTGTAGCATGGGTAATTTTACGCTTCAATCGCAGAAGCAGGTCATTTCTGTGCCATTTTCACTGGTTGGCATAAAAAAAGCAGGAAACCATTTTGATTCCCTGCATGGTGTATTGTTGTGCTTTTGTGTAGTTCTAATGATTACTTGTCTTTATAAAATGCTTCGAAAGCTTGTGCGAAGAATTCGGCTGTACCATTGCCGTATTTTTCATCTATCATAGGTTTGATTTTTTCATTACGGTAATATTGAGCCTGTGCAACCATCAGACCGTGTTCTTTCTTTATCTGTGAAAGTTGTTTCATAAGAAAACCGTATTCGGAAACAAGTTCTCTTACTTCAGAAGAATCTGGTGAACATACTTTTTTAGCTGCTAATTTGTATAAAAGATTGTCAAATTGTTGGTTGTAACTTTCTGCAGCCTCTTTGCTAATAGGATTGTTGGCAACAGACAGGAATTGCTCTTTTCCTCCATACCACTCAACAACTTTAGCATAGCCTTTCTGCATTTCTTCTGATGAAACTGTCTTAATATAATGCTTTTTCCATTCTTCAATGCTTCCAAACTCTTTTACAGCAAGTTCTTTCATATTGTCAGGCATATGTTCAAACATAGTTTGGAACATTTCTTCAACTTCCGTTTTACTAAAAATCGCAAAATCCATTTTATTCTCTCCTTTCAGGATATCATCAATGCTGGCAATCAGATGTTCCATACGTTCTTTCTTTGCTACCAACATTTTTCTCTGCATTTGCAAGATCTGGTTCCTTTCAAGAGCAGGATTCTCCAGAACAGCTTTGATTTCTTTCAAAGGAATGTCAAACTCACGGAAAAACAGAATCTGCTGTAATATTTCCAATGCCCTATCGTCATAAAGCCGGTATCCCGCATCACTTTTTTGTGTTGGTTTTAAAAGCCCGATTTCATCGTAATAGTGAAGCGTGCGAACGCTGATACCTGTAAGTTCTGATATTTCTTTGACTGTCCTCATAGTTGCTGACCTCCTGTTCCTGATAAGATAACTGTACGCTATGACGTTCCGTGAGAGTCAATATATATTTTGCATTTTTTAGTATAACATTTTTATGATATTACGAAAAGCCGAGGAGATAGGCGATATGTATTACTCTGGAAAGAACTTGTTGAGCGTATCCAATGTCTCTTTTGCAGTAAATCCCCAAAGGATGGTACTGAGTGCTTCAATCGCAGCCCTGCGTTTCCGGTAATAGGTGCGGTAGGAAATATTGGTGATGTGGTGAGCCAGCTTATCCAATATCTCATCTGTATTTTTCATTTCCTGTGGAGAGAGAAAAGCGTAGTAGAGAATCCAGTAATACTGTTCCCCATGCTTGTGATTGTTCCGGAGGAGATCGATGGATGATTCCAAAAGCTTCAGCATCTGGTTGCTTCTGGCAATACTTTTTGCCCGTTGTTCGATGTCGCTTCCGGTAAGATCAGCCCCGGCAGCATAGATGGAGTCCAGAAATTTGTCGATGTCATTGTCGTATTGGAGCTTAAACTGGTGCTCCATCTGGTGTACGACTACCTTCAGGCTGTAGGTTGCATCCCGGTATCTGCGTAAAAACTGATAGGTGTCGTGAAAACGTGGATCTTCTTCGGGTGAAGGAAATCCCTGTGTATTGCGGTTTGCCATGCAGTTTCCTTTGAAGTCGTTGGTTGTTGTAGTAATCTATGTAATTAGCTATCGCAGTAATCAAAGAGCTTCTG
>NZ_WWSA01000034.1:0-31436 GCF_009875615.1 Dorea sp. BIOML-A1 | reverse complement strand
TTACTCTTTCTGAACATGAAAATACCCCCATATAGGACTTTTATATTTCATTGTCCTATATGAGGGTAGCATATCATTTTTGTGGGGCTTGCTTTTACTCGATAATTTTCCCGTCGATACTTATCGTTACAACCTGCCATGGAATGAATTTTCCGCTATTCTGAAGTGCTTTTTTTGCTGCCATCTCAAGACCGCCGCAGCATGGAACTTCCATTCTTATAATTGTCACACTTTGAATATTGTTATTTTGGATTATTGCAGTCAATTTCTCACTGTAATCTACCTGATCTAATTTAGGACAGCCGATTAATGTTACCTTATTCCGAATAAAATCCTGATGAAAGCTTGCATATGCATAAGCAGTACAATCGGCTGCGATTAATAGTTTTGCGCCGTTAAAATATGGTGCACTTACAGGTGCCAGTTTAATCTGTACTGGCCAGTTCTGAAGTTTTGATAGCTGCTCTACGCTTGGAGTTGATTTTATGGTTTCAGGTGTTTCGGATCGCTGAATCTGCATACTTCTAGAACCAGGACAGCCGGTGTGTGTAGACATTGCCTGATTTTTGGCAAATACTTTTTTCTGCGCTTCTTTTACGGCTTCTTCATCATATGCAGGAGCCTCTCTTTCTTCAAAAGAAATGGCCCCTGTAGGACATTCCGGGAGACAATCACCAAGTCCGTCACAGAAATGTTCTCTCACCAATTCTGCTTTTCCGTTAATGATGTCAATGGCCCCCTCATGACAGGCATCGGCGCAGGCACCGCATCCATTACATTTTTCTTTATCAATTCGAATAATCTTTCTTATCATTTTTAACCTCCATCAATAGCATTTAACTTTTGTTTCTGTCAAAATTGTAGTATGATAAATACAACTTGTATGTTTGATTTCCAACAGGAGGAATGATTTTGGAAAAATATTTACCGATTTTAAGAAACAGTTCATTTTTTAAAGGTCTTACTGATGAAGAGATATTATCTATATTGCACTGTGTGGAGGCAACAACAGTTTCAAAAGAGCGGGATTCTTATATTTTCAGAGCTGCAGATTCCACAGAAGTAATGGGGCTTGTGGTGTCAGGCTGTGTTCTGGTTATTCAGGAAGACCTGTGGGGACATCGAAATATTTTATCAAAATGTCATGTCGGTGATTTCTTTGGAGAACCGTATGCAGCAAGCCCGGGAGCTGTTCTAAATATCAGTGTGGTAGCAGACGAGGATTGTGAGATTATTTTGTTAAATATCCAGAGGCTTCTGGTTACTTGTCCAACTGCATGCGAGCATCATCAGAAGTTGATTCGTAACCTGGTCAGTGTCCTGGCAAATAAGATACTGATCTTGAACGATAAGATTACACATGTTGGCAAGCGAACGACAAGAGAGAAACTGTTGTCATATCTGTCAGCCGAATCCATCAGACATTCATCGCTATCCTTTGACATTCCTTTTGACCGGCAGCAGCTGGCAGATTATCTATGTATTGATCGCGCGGCAATGTCTACGGAGATATCGAAGCTGCAAAAAGAAGGCTTTATAAAAACAAATCGAAATCATTTTGAATTGGCTGTTTCTAAGAATGTGGATTCGAGAATGAAAGGAAGAGCAATATATTAACATCATAAATCAATTTGACAATATGATGTTTTGGGGATGCAACATGATAGAATGGTTACAACAAAAAATGCAGGAATATAAAAATATGGAATTAAGACTATTACGCTATTTTCTGACAGTAGCAAAAGAACAGAGCTTTACAAAAGCAGCAGAACAATTGCATATTACCCAGCCAACGCTTTCAAGACAGATGGCGGCATTTGAAGAGGAGCTTGGAGTAACATTATTTATTCGAAGCGGGAAGAAAATTTCGCTTACTGATGAGGGAATTTTATTAAAAAGGCGTGCCCTGGAGATTCTTAATCTTGAGGAAAGGACGCTGGAGGAACTGAAAGGAAAAGAAGAGGTTGTAGAGGGAACTATAACCATTGGATGCGGTGAATTTGCGGCAGTGGAGACATTGGCGAAGATATGTAAAACGTATAAAGAAAAATATCCGCTGGTTCAGATTGTATTGCATACTGCAACAGCAGATGCAGTGTATGAGATGATGAACAAAGGACTTGTAGATATTGCATTATTCATGGAGCCGGTGGACACCGAAGGGCTGGATTATATCAGAATTACAGATTGTGATCACTGGTGTGTCGGAATGCGGCCGGATGATCCGCTGGCAGAGAAAGAGTTTATAAAAAAAGAAGATCTTATTGGAAAACCATTGATATTGCCCGAAAGAGTGAATGTTCAAAGCGAACTTGCCAATTGGTTTGGAAAAGATTTTTCAAAACTGCAGATTGCTTTTACAAGTAATCTTGGAACTAATGCCGGAGTCATGGCAGCAAATGGACTGGGGTATCCAGTATCCATCGAAGGTGCTGCAAAGTATTGGCGGGAGGATATTCTTGTACAGCGAAGAATTTCTCCTGAAATCACGACAAGCACTGTGATTGCCTGGCGACGGAATATCCCATATTCTTTGGCAGTCCGTAAAATGATCGAGGAGATTAATGCTTTCCAGGCATAAAACAAAATTCAATATAAGCATTAGACATAATGAAGTGATAGAGCTTAAAATAGATGTGTAAGATGAATGTAAATCTTATACATCTATTTTTTGTGAAAAATATGCAAAGAAAGGGGCTTTTTATTATGAGTAAAAAATTAGTGGCATTTTTCAGTGCAAGCGGAACAACAAAAAAAGTAGCAGAGATGATCGCAGAGGAAGTAAAAGCGGATTTGTTTGAGATTGAGCCGAAAGTTCCATATACAAAGCCTGATCTTGACTGGATGAATAAAAAATCCAGAAGCAGTGTGGAAATGAGTGATAAAAAATATAGACCGGCGATTATGAAAAAAGAGATGGATATGAGTTCTTATGACGAGATCCTTTTGGGATTCCCTAAAATGGAGTACAGTTTATAGTAGTGTATAGCGTGTACCAAGTTATAATTATGGGGTTGAAAATAACAGTATACACAGATAATGTGGAAAAATGTGTATGACGTTTATATAGAAAATAACATTGAAAAAGAAATTCAAGAATGGGTAAATTCATTAAATTTAAAATAGAATAATAATTACATGAGTGACAGAAGATAAGAATCTGAATTCCCTGTCACTTTTATATTATTTGATAAGAAAAAAGAACTGGTTTATATCCGATAAGAATATAGACTGGTTCTTATTTTTAATATGCTATTATATACACAGGGAGTCGGGGAATGTCGAACTATAGCAAGCCGGAAAAGAAAGCATTGATATCGGTATGAAAGAGTTTTGCAAGTGCAACTAATTCAGATGCCTTAATGTTCATGCGATTTGTTTCCAGTTTGGCATAGGTACTTTTGGTGATGGAGATACCCATAAGATTTAATTTTGCAACTACTTGGTCTTGAGTCATATTGTTTTTATATCGAATTGCTTGGATATTTTTACCAATATCCATATCTGGTCTAATCTTTTGCATAATGATGAACTCCCCTTATAAAATAAAAAGTTTCGTAATACAGAAACATATATATTGATTCTAAAGAATTTAAATTTTATAATGTTTCGTAATAAGGAATTATTTTTAACAGGAAGAGGTAAAAGTATAATGGATGTGGAGATGGAAAAGAGAAAATTTTTAAATCTATGTGGCAAAAGAGATCGAGCATTATTGTCAGGTGAAAAAAGAATGACATTGGGGGATATGGAACGATTGACATATCTGACAGAATTTTTTGAACTGGAGAACTATGGAATCGCCTTATGGAAAGAATTTGGTGATGATGTAAAAGAGCCATTTGAAGCGATGATGAAAATGTTAGATGAGCCGGAGTGCATAGAAGATCGATGGCTTGATGACGAAGCAAAAGGGGAAAAGTGGTTGTTAGAATTTCAGGAACTGGCATTAACGGAAGAATACAGGGAATGGATTCGAAATTATATCGATAAAAAATATGAAGAAAGAGGATTACCATATCCGACAGGAGCAGACTTCGATTAAGAGGTCTGCTTTTTTCTGGTCTTTTGGGAGGTGATAAGAGGTGGAAGTAAGTATTTATGAACTCTTGGCGGCAGCAAGAGAATCGGCTAAATCTGATTATATAAAAGGGGACAGCATTTTGTGTGAGAAGAGATTTCATCCAGATACCCATTACATGGTGGAAATGGAGCTGTTAGAAAATGATAACAGGCTGGGAGAAAAGGGGAATTATATACGGAAGTTTTTGTCAGAACCGGAGTATCTTCCCATTTTACAAAAGCAGGAAAAACATCTCATAAAAATAAAAAGACAGGCAATTGTTCAAAAAGGAAACTTGCGATATATCCCTCCCCCGGACAGGCCGAACCGCCGCCGGGAGAGGGATCTTTTATAACCGGCTGGGAAGGAACAGTAGTGTTCCTCTGGCGATAGTGGTATAAAAAAGCCAGATTTTCCGCAGGTTTTGGGACACTGGAACATAGAAAAGTGTTCACGAATGGCACTTTTGCAACGATCCGTTGCAGCAGTGAAAGCATTTTTGACATTACGTTAAACAGAAAAATGAAAGGATGTGATTGCGATAATCATAGGAATTGATCATGGCTATTATGCAATAAAAACAAGACAAGTGTCTTTCCCAAGTGGAATTATTAGGTATGATTACGAGCCGTATACCATGCAGAATGTTCTGCAGTATCAGGGAAAGTATTACGTCTGTGGTACAGGGAGACAGACACTGGTAAAAAATAAAACGTCCAATGATAATTATTATCTGCTGACGTTGGCAGCCATTGCAGAAGAAATCAAGCATCGGAAAGTGGAACGAAAGACAGAGGTAATTCTGGCTGTCGGACTTCCGCTTTCAAGTTTTGGAAGAGAGAAACAGGGATTCAGGGAGTATCTGTTGCGGAAAGAGCAGCCAGTGCGATTTTTATATGAAAGTGAGTTATATGAGATAACAATAAAAGATGTGAAACTGTTCCCACAGGGATACTCTGCGCTTGCTCTGCATCCAGAGTATCTGAAGAATGAACCGTCTGTTCTGCTTGTTGATATTGGTGGCTGGACCGTTGACCTTATGAGGCTGGACAATGCTGTTCCGAATGCAGCAACGTGCAGGAGTCTGGAGCTTGGAGTGATCCGATGTATTGATGAGACAGCAGAACAGGTGCGTAGAAATACCGGACTGTCTGTAACAGAAACTCAAATTGAGCGTGTGCTTCGGGGGGAATCTTGCAGTATGGCAGAGGAGGCCAGACGGATCATACAGGAGAACGGACGGAAATATATAGAAAAAATACTGTCTGCGGTAACAGAAGCTGGATTTGATCTCCGGGCAGTACCAACCGTATTTATGGGTGGAGGCTCTGCAATTTTAAAACGCCATGTGACCGCACAGGACGCGATTTGCCGCCCCGTTTTTATAGAGGACGTCCATGCCAACGCAACAGGGTATGAACGGATTGTAGAGCAGATGTGGGCGAGATGACACGCCCTGTGTATTCGTTCCGCCCGAACCTAAAAAAACCAGAACACCAGAGGGCATGGGAGAAATTTCAAAGTGTTCCAGAAGGGCAGAAAAGCCAGTATCTGGTTCAGGCAATTCTGGAAAAAGAGGATCGGAAATGGCTGGAAGAAGTCATTCAAAAGACGATAAAAGAAAGTGTTCGGGAATTAGGAATATGTGGCACTACGGAACAATCGACAATGAAACCATCATCGGAAGGAATACCAGATCAGATGATGGATTTTCTATCTCAAATGGAAAATTTGTAAAGGGGGTGAGGCCTATGATTGCACGATACATACATTGTTGGATCTGCTAGGGGTAAGGAAAGAAATGCATCGTTATCTTTGGTGGGTATTGTGAATAGCTTTCCATGCGGCTTTGGAGTATGTTGTGTGTAGCGAAAGAGAAAGGAGAAAAGTTATGGCAGAGATGAAAAATATCTGCGGAAAGATCCCGATGGACTTACATGAGAAAGTAAGAGAAGAGATTGAACTCACAGAAAGCAGCACACAAAAATTTTTACAACAGGTCATTGAAGAACATTTCAACAGACTGGACGGAAAAGGAGAAATAAGCATGGGAGCAGTAAGAACAGTAGCAGTACAGGTATCAGAGGAATTATTCCAGAGATTAAAAGTAGTCATCGGACAGAAACACATGAAACAGAAAGACTTCTTAATTCAGATTATAGAAGAAGCACTGGAAAAGGCAGAGGCCGAATGGCAAAGCAAAGATCAGCCTGAAGAATCCGAACAGACAACCGGAGAATTAGGAACAGAAGAAACTCAACCGGAAGAAAGCACTGAGCCGGAAAGGGAAAGCGAACCAGAAGAGGAAAGCGAGCCAGAAGTAGAAAGCGAACCAGATGGAGAGAGCGAACCGAAAGAGGAAAACGAACCAGAAGGGGAAAGCGAAACGGAAGAGGAAACTGAACCAGAAGGAGAAATTGATCTGGAAGAAGAAACCAAAGCAGAAGAACCAACAGAATGGTAACCAATTGATACAGAATAACGAAGGGCGGTATGAGAAATCATGCCGCCTGTTTTTATCAGCAAAAAGGAGGTTGATAGCCGCAACCATTCAATTTTTTGATCTCTTTAGCGGAATCGGGGGATTTCGTGAAGGCTTAAGACGGGCAGGAAACTTTGTCTGTGTCGGACATTGCGAGGTGGATACTTATGCGGATAAGAACTACCGATTGCTGTTTGATACAGAAGGGGAGTGGTATTGTAATGACGCAAGAACAATCGAACCAGAACGAATGCCAGATTTTGATTTACTCTGTGCAGGATTTCCTTGCCAGGCATTCTCTATCGCCGGAAAGCGAGAAGGATTTGCAGATGCAAGAGGAACTCTCTTTTTTGAAATTGCCCGGATTCTTGAAGCTAAAAGACCCTCGTATTTTATCCTTGAAAATGTTCCCGGTTTGTTATCGCATGACAAAGGCCGGACGTTTTGCACCATCCTCAGTACGCTTTCTGAACTGGGGTACCATGTCGAATGGAAAGTGCTTAACAGCAAGGATTTCGGAGTCCCCCAAGCAAGAAAACGGGTGTATATTGTCGGATATCTTGATTTCCGATGTGCCGGAAAAGTATTACCTGAACCAGAAACAAATGGAGCAGCTCTTGTTCAAGTCCGGGCAGGAAGTCAGGGGAAAAGAGTTTATAGTCCAAGAGGATTAAGCTGCACCCTGACATCACAAGCCGGAGGAATGGGTGGAAAGACAGGATTATATGATGTGGGTGTTCCAATTAAAGAAAATACAAAGCTCGGCTACAAACTTGCAAGAGAGGGTGACAGCATCGATTTAGGCTATGCGAATCTCAACAGCAGGAGAGGAAGAGTCGGACATCAGATAGCACACACCCTGACTACAGGTATTCAACAGGGAACACTTCATTTCGTAGATTTGTCTCCACCACCACTGGTAACTGAAGAATGCAGAAGCCTTAATACCCGACAATGCGGAATCCACAAATACAAAGGAGAATGTTCCGGTGTATTAAGAGAAGAAGGGGCAAGAGCAGTCCTTACACCAGCCAAAGAAAATGTCCGTCAGAACGGCAGACGTATGAAAGAACCAGAAGAACCGATGTTTACAATTACTGCAACCGATCGTCATGGCATCTTGTATCACGGCAGAATAAGAAGGTTAGTTCCGAGGGAATGTTTGCGTCTGCAGGGTTATTACGACTGGCAGATTGATAAGATCATAGACAGCACTTCTGACGCACAGCTTTATAAACAGGCTGGAAACGGGGTAACTGTCAATGTTATCGAGGCAATTGGCAGATTATTACAAAAGGCAGACTCCGAACTCAACACACAGGAAGTGTCTGAGAAAGGAATCCATTAGGCATGATCGGTATAAAAGACCAATACTTTGGCACAGAAATCGAAATGACAGGGATTACCAGACAACATGCTGCAGAAGTTGTTGCTGAAATGTTTGGAACAGAAGCATATTATGACGGCACTACTTACGGAATCTGGTCAGTGATAGATTCGGAAGGAAAAAAGTGGAAATTTATGTCTGATGGAAGCATTTATACACAACGGAAAGTATACGGTCGAATTGTAGATGCAAGTGGAGAATATTCAACAGAAATGGTATCTCCGAAATTATCCTATGATGAAATGGGAAAGTTACAGGAAGTAGTACGCTGTCTGCGACAGCATGGAGGTTTTGTAAATGAGTCCTGTGGTCAGCATGTTCATGTAGATGCATCGAATCATACACCGCAAAGCCTGAAAAATGCACTGACAATTATGTATGCAAAGGAAGATATCCTGTTCAAAGCACTGAAAGTGCAGGAGAGAAGAGCAAATAGTTATTGTCAGAGAGTGCAACCGGAGGTATTGGAGAAAATCCGAAAAATACCAAATAGGTCAATCACTATGGACCGAGTAAGAAATGTCTGGTATGGAGGCAGGGATAGAAGTCATATCCATTATGATGATACCCGTTATTATGCTCTGAATCTTCATGCTGTGTTTTCCAAGGGAACTTTGGAATGGCGTTGTTTTGAAAGCACACTACATGCAGGAAAGGTAAGAGCAAACATTACATTGGCATTAGCCATTTCCGCACAGGCGATCAATCAGAGATCTACACAGATGAAAAAGACACTGATATCAGAAAATCCGGCATTTACATTTCGTACATTTTTATTGAGACTTGGGTTAATTGGAGATGAATATAAAAATGTTCGAAAACATCTGCTGGCAAATCTGGATGGTGATCTTGCGTGGAGATATGATAAAAGCACGTATGAGTGTCTGAAGAAAAATCAAAGGACAGAAGGAGTCAGATAGAGGTGAGAAAGAGTGGAAGATAGATATTACTTCGCTTATGGCAGCAACATGAATCTGGAGCAGATGAAGTACAGGTGTCCGGCTGCGGAAGTTGTGGAAAATGTCCGGCTTGAAGACTATCGGCTGGCATTTCGAGGAAGGGCTCCGGGTAATGGGGTAGCAACGGTACTGCCGGAAAAGGGAAGCTGTGTCGAAGGAGTCTTATGGAAAATCACAGAAGCGTGTGAGAAGAGTCTGGATTTTTATGAAGGATTCCCAAGTTTTTATGGGAAAGAATCGATTCGGGTAAAAAATCAGGATGGTGTGGAGAAAGAAGTGTTTGTATATATTATGAACGCTCCGCACAAAGATGTTCCGGCAAGACCATCGAAGTTTTATCTGGATGGAATTCTGGAAGGATATAAGGATAACCAGATTCCAACAGAGTCTGTCATGGAAGCGGTGAAGCGTACCAGACAGGAAGTGAAAAAAGAAAAAAATCGATATACAAGATAAAACGTACCGCAGAGGAAACATCTTCTGCGGTATTTAATTAAAAAAATCTATTTATAATTAGGAAGGAAAAGCACATGAAGGTTAGAAAATTAAAGACCAGAATTGCTGCTTTTGGACTGGCTGTCCTGATGGGCATCAGTACCTTGAGCAGTGCGAATGCGTTTGCGGCCGAGCAGACAGACTCGGAACAGCAGACGGAAGTACAGGCATCCGAACAGGTAGTAACAAGCCAGAAAGATACAACGGTTACAGCAGATGATATCACAAAAGCGGTTTCGGATGAAACATTTGCAGTGGAAACCAGTATGGAAGGAATCCATTATGATGCAGAAAAAGAAGATGTTACGCTTGTAAGTATCAAAGATGAGAATGGTGGAGCGTATCATTCAGACAAAGCAGGAACATATATTGCCACTTATATGGTCGTTCCAAAAGATAAGAGTGACAGCTATACCATCACCCGGAAAGTGACTCTGACGGATACAGAAGGTCAGGCACATTCCGAAGAAAATGGTGGAGAGAAACAGAAGTCAGATACAGAATCTGAAGATGATTCGGATTCGCCTGTGCAGAACTACACAGATGTAGAAATCGAGGCATCCGGGGAAGATGCATCTGCACAGGCAGTCAAAGAACTGAAAGAGGATATTGAAGAAGGAAATGTCATGGTACTGTCTGCGGCTGAAAGAGCCACAAGCAGCGGTTCAACAGTCACACTGACAAAAGGAAGAACGATCTATTATCCAAGTTATCTTGGAAATTATCTTACTTGCCTGTTCACAGTCAATGGAAAGATCGCATACTGTCTCCAGTCCCAGAAAGCATCCCCACCGAGTGGAAGTTATGTGGCACAGGTATTGGACAGTAACAAGAATCTGCAGAAAGTCCTTTACTATGGCTATGGCGGGGCAGGAGATCTGACAGGAAGTTATCTGTCCGGGAAATCAGAGGATGAAAAGTATGTGTATACGCATATTGCAGCCAGCTACGCTTACGCAGGAGAAGCCGGATTTACCGGATGTAATTATAATGACCTTGTAAATGCAGGGGTTATCGCATATATCAATTATCTGTTCGGACAGGAAGAACCGCCAAAAGGTGAACTGAGCTTTTCAAGCACAAAGCTGAATGCAGTACGGGATGGAAACATCCAGAAAACACCAAATATCACACTGTCTGGAGATCACAGAAACTATGTGACATTGAGTGTACCGGAAAATGTGACTGCACATAATCTTTCTAAAGGAACAAGTGTTACAAATGGAAAGATCCAGATTTATGGTGGAGATACATTCTATCTGTCTGCGGATTTATTACTGACAGGCAGTTATGCTTCCGGCAGCTTATATGGTTCTGTCGGAAAGACATGGAGAACGCTGGTGCTGACGACCGGAGATTCCAAGCAGGATATCGGTGTATTTGAAAGCGAAACAGCAGCTCCGGTAAGTTTCAGTGTACAGTGGCTGAATATGACACGCATTGAGTTGACGAAGAAAGATATCAATACACAGAACCCACTATCTGGAGCAGTTTACGGTATTTACACCGATAAGAAGTGCGAAAATCTGCTAATGACGATGACTGCAACCGGAACAGATGGAAAAGCAGTCAGCGATTATTTTGATTCAGCACTGAAAACTGTGTATGTAAAAGAAGTTACTGCCCCGACAGGATACAAACTGAATACAGAAGTATATAAAGTGGATGTTGCAGCCGGAAAGACATTGTCTGTAACTGCAACCGATGAGAGAGTCACAGGAAAAGTAAAAATCGCAAAGATCGATAAAGAAACACTTGCATTTAAAGCACAGGGTGACAGTACTCTTCGTGGTGCAGTCTATGGTCTGTATGCAAAAGAGGACATCGTGCATCCGGATGGTACAACAGGAGTTCTGTATAAACAGGACAGCCTGATTGCACAGGGAGTCATCGGAGATGACGGAACACTGGAATTTTCAGAATTATACCTTGGAGAAATGTATGTAAAAGAAATCACTCCACCGGAAGGATATACACTGGATACTACAAAATATGAAGTATCCGTAACTTATGAAGGTCAGGATGTTGCAGAAGTGACAAGAGACCTTACGGTAAAAGAGCAGGTAAAGAAACAGGCATTCCAGTTAATCAAAGTCAGTGAAGATGGAGAGCAGACAGAAACAGACCTGGTTGCAGGAGCAGGATTTAAGGTATATCTAATCAGCGACCTGACACAGGTGAAAAATGGGAAACTGAAACCGTCCAATGGGGAAAGCTATACAGCAAATGATTTCAAGAATTATGACTTCAGCAAAGAGCAGGTTGCAGTTACTTATGAGAAAGGAACCGCCGTACCAGTACCGGAACTGATCACTGATACCAAAGGATATGCAGTCAGCCCGGAACTGCCGTATGGAAGTTATGTTGTAGTGGAAAGCACTACCCCGGAGAATCTGAAAACCATTGATCCATTTGTTGTAAATGTGGAAAATGACAGCAGAGAACCAATGCAGTGGAGAGTATTTGATGACCGTCCGTTTGAATTTTTGTTGAAAATCGTAAAGAAGGATGCACAGACTGGAAATACGGTTTTAAAGGCCGGAGCCTCTTATAAGATTTACGATGTGACAAATAAGAAATATGTGGAACAGGTTGTTCAGTATCCGAAGAAAGAAAAGATCAGTGTATTCAAAACAAATGAGGAAGGATATCTGATCACACCGCAGGAACTGAAGTGCGCTACCTATCGAATCGAAGAAGTAAAAGCACCGGAAGGATTTGTAAGGCAGGGAAGCGAAGAGTCCCTGTATGATGGAACAACGATTATTTCACCATTAGAGCAGACTACAAAAGGAACATATAAAGAAAATCCACAGAGCGGTATTGTAATTACAGTATCCTCAAATACTGCACATCAGATTGATCCGGATACAGGAGCTGCGATTGTAGAAGTAGAACAGAAAAATGACGAACAGGTAGGAAGCCTGCTCCTGACGAAAAAGGGAGAACAGCTTACCGAAGTAACCGGAGATTCTGTTCTGGCAAAAGTAAAAGCACTGGTTTCTAAAGTAAGAAATGCCGTATCTGGTAAAGAAGAAACAGGTATTTATAAAGGCTTTAAATATGAAGAAACCGGAGTAGAAGGTGCTGAATTCGAAGTATATGCCAAAGATACCATCTATTCACCGGACGGAGCAAAGGACGAAGCAGGAAATCCAGTTGTCCGATATGAGAAAGATGACCTGGTAGCCAAACTGACTACAGATGAAAAGGGAATGGCAGTTATCAACAATCTGCCACTGGGAACTTATTATCTGAAAGAAGTTGTAGCAGGAGAGAATTTTGTCCTGAATACAGAACAGAAAGAATTTACCCTGACAGCAGAGGATGATACACAGGCAGTCGTTTATGAAGGCGTTACCTATAAAAATGAAAGACAGAAAGTTTCTGTATCAGTAGAAAAGAAAGATTCTGTCACAGGCGAAAAGCTGGAAGGTGTTATTTTTGGACTGTATGCTGCGGAAGATATTCTTTCTAATCAGGGAGAGGTTCTCGTAGAGAAAGATACCCTGCTGGAAAAGAAAGCAACGGATGCAAAGGGAACACTTACTTTCGACAGCGATCTTCCACATGGAAAATACTATGTCAAAGAGGAAGTCAGAAAAGCCGGATATCTTCCAAATGAGGAAGTATGGAATGTAGATGCAACTTACGAAAATCAGAATCTTACAAAGATTGAACTGAACAAAGAAGTTGAGAATCAGCCGACAGAAACACGCATTACAAAAACAGATGCAACAACCGGAAATGAGCTGGAAGGAGCCAAACTGCAGGTCATTGATAAAGCCGGAAATGTTGTGGAAGAATGGGTAAGCAGTAAGGAAGAACATGTCATTTACGGACTGCCGGAAGGAAGTTATACCTTACATGAGGAACTGGCTCCTTATGAAGATGGCTATGTGTCTGCCAGCGATGTGACGTTTGAAGTCAAAGAAGATGGCAGTGTGACAAAGGTTGAGATGAAAGATGAATATTCCAAAGTGGAAATTTCAAAAACAGACCTTACAACCGGAAAAGAACTGGAAGGGGCAAAGCTTCAAATTATCCGCAAAGACGGAACTGTTTTGGAAGAGTGGATTACGGACGGAAAGCCACATTCCATTGCAAAACTCCCAGTCAATGAAGAACTTACTCTGCGTGAGATCACAGCACCGGATGGTTACGAGATTGCGGAAGATGTCACATTCACATTGAAAGATACAATGGAAGTCCAGAAAGTAGAAATGAAAGATGCCAGAACACCGGAGAAAACAACAGAAAAAACAAATGCACCAAAAACAGGTGACAACCAGAAAGTATGGGCATTTATTTTACTTGGTCTGGCATCTGCCGGAACAGCTGCAGGAGTGACCGTATACCGCAGAAAAAAGTCAAAAATGCCAGAAAACAAAGAAGAAACAGAAGAAAAATAAAATAAGAATTACAGGATAAACCAATCTGACAGGGCAGGAGATGTGCATAGAGCAGCTCCTGCCCTGTCTGCATATAAGGAGAAGAAAGATGAGACGTTTTTATACAGCAGAATCAGTAACAGAAGGACACCCGGATAAAGTATGCGATCAGATAGCAGATGCAATCTTAGATGAATGTCTGCGTTATGATCCATCTTCGAGAGTGGCATGTGAAGTCCTTGCCACAAGAGGAAATGTGTTTGTGGCAGGAGAGATCAGTAGCGGATATGAGCCGCCAGTATTTGATGTGATCCGAAAGGTTCTGGAAGAATGCGGATATTGTACAGATGGAATAGAAATGGATACGTTTGTACACTAGCAGAGTCCAGATATTGCGAAAGCAGTGAGTGTGTCGAAAGAATTTCGGGATAATATCGGCGCAAAAATAAGAGATAGAAGCAGGGGAGCTGGAGATCAGGGTGTTATGGTCGGATATGCGTGCGATGAGACTCCGCAGCTTATGCCAATGCCGACTGTTCTGGCACACCGGATTACACGTGAACTTTCGGCTTGCAGAAGAAGCGGATATATCAAAGATATCTTTTCCGATGGAAAAGCACAGGTAACCGTAGAATATGAAGATGGAAAACCAGTAAGACTGGAAAGTGTTGTTGTTTCCTGCCAGCATGGTGCAGAAAAGAGCCTGAAGAAGTTAGATGCCGAAATCAGAGAGAAAGTGCTTCGTTCAGCACTCAGATTACTGCCGCCGGATGAGGATACGAAGATTCTGATTAATCCGTCAGGAAAATTTGTGTGTGGAGGGTTTGATGCAGATACCGGACTGACGGGAAGAAAGCTGATGGTGGATACTTATGGCAGTATGATTCCGCATGGCGGCGGTGCATTTTCGGGAAAGGACTGTTCGAAAGTAGACCGTTCGGCGGCTTATATGGCAAGGTATATCGCCAAAAATATAGTAGCTGCTGAGTTTGCAAGCAAGTGTCAGGTGTCTCTGGCTTATGCAATCGGAGTAGCAGAACCGGTTATGATTGAGGTAGATACCTTTGGTACAGGAAAAGTGTGTGCAGATGATTGTCTGGCGGCAGCAATCCCACTGGTGTTTGGAGTGACACCCGTTCAGATCATGGAATCCCTTCGACTGAATCGTCCGATTTTTCGGCAGACGGCAGTTTTTGGTCATTTTGGAAGAAAGGAGTTTCCTTGGGAGCGGACAGATAAGGTACTGGCTCTTCAGGATACGATTCTGTAATGCCTTGGGTAACAGAAGAAGAGATTCAGGCAGCAAAAAATATGACTGCGTATGAGTATTTGCGAACACATCAGGCACAGCGACTGCAAAAGACAAGAACCAGAAATGAATGGCAGTTAACGGACCATGACAGTTTTAAAATCAATGAACTGTCAAGTAAATGGCATTGGAAATCCAGAGATATCGGTGGCGTGTCTGCACTGCGGTTTCTGATTGAAGTAGATGGAATGAAATTTACAGATGCCGTAAAACTGCTGTGCGAAGAGAGTCCGTCTTTTATTCCGACACAGTCTGTGGAAAGGGAAAAACTGCCATTTAAGCTGCCGGAGAGGTATTGTAATTGCAGACGAATCAGGGCGTATTTAAACCACAGAGGAATCAGAGATGAAGTGATCACGTATTGTATTTCACATGAAATCCTTTATGAAAGTGTCCCGTATCATAACGCTGTTTTTGTTGGGAAAGATGAATCCGGAAAAGCAAGATATGCATTCCTGCGAGGAATCTATGAAAAAAACGGGAAGGGATTCAAGATGGAGCAGACCGGGAGTGAAAAAAAGTACAGCTTTTGTATTCCACCTGAAAGAGAAACAAAACGAGTTGCCGTATATGAAGCGTGTATTGATGCACTGGCACACATGACACTGGAAGAAGGAAAGAGGGATAAATATCGTCTTTCCCTTGGGGGAATCGCTGCTCCGAAAGAAAACGCACTGATACAGAGTGAACGTTTTAAAAAGCCGCCGGACGCACTGGAAGAGTTTCTGAAGAACCATCCGGAAATCAAAGAAATTGAAATATGCACCGATAATGACTTTGCCGGGAGATGGGCGAAAGAACAGATGAAAAAACATTATGAGGGAACGTATCAGATTATCTGCAATCTGCCGGAAAAAGAAGGGGCAGATTATGCAGACCTTGCGAAAGAAAAAAAGCAGGCAAATAAATGCAGGGATAGACCATTGGAAAGAAGGTGATAGAGAATGGAAGAAAAAGGAACGATGCACATACATCTGTTGACGGAGCTGACTGGAAATCTTTATTCAGAAGAATCCGAATGGGAAGAAGATTGGTCGGAGAGTGATGAATATGGAATGCCGTTAGATGGAACAGAACTTGCCGATTATGAAGAAGTCATCCGAGAAGAACTGGAACTCTATGGGGAAGATGATCTCATGCAGTATTTTGATGGAAGTGAGTCCATTCAGGAAAAGATACAAAGTGCAGTTGTTACGATAGAAAACAAAGACGGAATCCTGTACGGCTGTACCAAACTGGAATTAAATGAATTTTTAAGTCAGGAAGAACTACAGGAATTCACCGAATACATTACAGGGCAGTACAGTGACGGGTGGGGTGAAGGATTTGAACAGAGGGATATCAAGGTAGATGGTGGAACGCTGAATGTGCATTTTTGGCATCCTAATATGGAACAGCCGAAAATGTATGAAAAGAAAACAGGGCAGATTCCGACAAAGCCTGAGAAACAACGTCCCAAGTTACAACTCCTTGGACATGATGGGAATATTTTTTCCATTATGGGCAATGCCTCAACTCTTTTGAAAAAGAATAAACAGACAGCAGAAGCAAAAGAAATGTGTAAAAGAGTATTGGAGAGTGGGGACTATTACAAAGCACTTTTGATTATCAGTGAATACGTGGAAACCGAGTTGAGTCCACCACCAAAAGAAAATAAAAAGACAAAGAAGAAAAATCAGCCGGAACGCTGAGAAAAGAAAGGATGATGCCTATGACAAATGGCCTGAGTTTGGAAGAACTTATGAAAGAGGGAACATACCTGGAGGAATATGCCGAAGGGGAAAACTGGAAAATATTACATGGAGATACATTAAAACTGGTCAAAGCATTCCAGCCGGGAATCTTTGATGCAGTCATTACCGATCCACCGTATGCGTCCGGTGGAACAAAGCAGAATGAAAGAAATCGTACTACAAACCAGAAATACAGCAGTATGAGTGCTGCGAATGCACTTCCGGATTTTGATGGAGATAATAAAGACCAGAGATCCTGGACACACTGGATGGCTGAGTGGCTCTATGATGTGCGGAAAGCCTGCAAGAAAGGTGCTCCGATCTGCCTGTTCATTGACTGGCGTCAGTATCCATCGATTACCGATGCATTGCAGTGGGCAGGATGGATCTGGAGAGGAACAGCGGTGTGGGATAAGGGAAACTCCCGTCCACAGAAAGGCCGTTTTCGCCAGCAGGCTGAATACATTGTGTGGGGCAGTAACGGACCGATGCCAATCAACCGTCCGGTATCTTGTCTGCCGGGTGTTTTCCGATATGGAAATCCGCAGAACCGGATTCATGTGACAGAGAAACCGTTGCAGCTTATGAAAGATGTCATCCAGATTTGTGAACCGGGAGGACTGATCCTGGACCCGTTTGCCGGAGCAGGAACAACTGTCCTTGCAGCGGTTATGACAGGTTATCGTGCAGTGGGAATTGAGGTAACAGATGCCTACTACAAACTGGGAAGTGACAGAGTGAAAATTGCATTAGAAGCAGAGCAGAAAGAGGATGAAAAGTAGCCGGGATGTCCAATTGGACATCTTGTTTTTTATAGAGAAAATCAGTGGCATCCAACTGGATGCAGGAAGGAGATGGAGCGTATGGAACAGGCTCTGGCTTATGTGTGCTGTTCAGCAGAAGAAAGCCGGGTAAAAGTGCAGAAATATTGCAGAAAAATCTATGAACTTGGGTATGTACCAATCTGTCCGAGATTTGTATTCTCACCATTTTTGGAAGAATCCGATGCGGAAGATATGCAGGGATATGGAAGAATGTCCCATATCCTTTTGCGGAGATGCCGGATGGTAGTCGTATGTGGGAAAGAAGTGACAGGAACAATGAATACCGAAATCAGTATGGCAGACAGACTCCATATCATTTGTACGACACTTGATGGACTGGTACAGATAAAAGAATCAAAATAAATCAGAATCGAGTTAATCCGGTGCTACAGAAACTGGTGGTACTCGTATTGCAAGCATAGCGTTTGGATATCCAAACGCACTTTGGGGAGAACCCCAATCCCCCGGACACAGACGAAAATGGAAAGGAAGGATCAAGTCATGTTAAGAAACGGAGTAATGATTGTAATCGCATTGATGAGCGGAGGATTTATAGGAGTGGTAGTGACCTGTTGCATGGTTGCAGCGAAAAAATCCGATGAGGATCTTGGCGGTATGATGAAAGAGGAAGAGAAAAAAGAAGGGACGGTGATGCAATGCGAAAACGAAACCATGTGATCCTGGTACGGCTTAATGCAAGGGAAGTCAGGGAACTGAATGAGCAGGTCGAAAGAAGCGGTCTGAGCAGGGAAGAGTTTATGCGTTCGTTGATTTTGGGAGCGCAAGTACATGCCAAACCCTGCGAGCATCACCCCGAATTGCTCCGAAAAATTGCAGGCTTATGCAACAATGCCAATCAGCTTGCCCATGTTGCCAATGCTTCTGGAATGGCAAGTGAGCAGAGCATTCAGGAAATGCTGCGTCTTACCAAAGAAACATGGCATCTGGTAAAGGAAGAGTGGTAATGCCGGATGGCTTATACAAGTGTTATCCCCGTCCACCGCCTGGACCGTTCTATCGAATATGTGAAAGATAAAGAAAAAACCACACAGAAAGCAGATTCTCTGGAGGCTGCCATTGATTATGCCATGAACCGGACAAAGACGGAACAGGCGGTCTTCGAAGATACCATCGGATGTACCAATGAAAATGCGTATGAAGATATGGTGGCAACAAAAAAGAGATTCCATAAGACGGGCGGTGTAGCAGGATACCATCTGGTACAGAGTTTTGCAGAAGGTGAAGTGACACCGGAACTGGCACATCTCATCGGACAGGAACTGGCAGACCGGCTCTTAAAGGGACAGTATGAAGTTGTTATCACAACGCATCTGAATACCAGACATTATCATAACCACATTGTCTGGAACTCTGTGAGCATGGCAGACGGGCGTAAGTACCACAGTAATGCAAAGAGTTATTATACGGAGATCCGCAAGATTTCCGATGACCTGTGCAGAAAATATGGTCTGTCTATCATTGAATCCGATCAGAAAAAATCAATCCCTTATGTACAGTGGAAAGCAGAACAGGAAGGAAAGCCGACATGGAGAATGGCAATCCGTTTGGATATCAGGGAATCTGTACAGGAAAGCTACTCCTGGTCACAATTCCTAAAAGAGATGGAAAAGCGGGGATATACATGGAAACTGAACAGGAAATACATCTCTTTAAAAGCTCCGGGGATGGAACGGTATATCCGTCTGCGTTCTCTTGGAAAAAACTATTCCGAAGAGGAAATACGTGGGCAGATACTACAGCCAAAGGTGAAACGAGTCTATCAAAAGGCAGTACAGATTTATCCAAAGAAGAAACTGACCGGGATTCAGGCACTGTATTATTCCTATTTATATCAGATGGGGGTACTGCCAAAAAGACCGAAACGGAGTCCATACGTGGTCAGAGAGGATATCCGGAAACTGGACCGCAGGATTGAACAGATTGAATTTCTAATGAAACATGACATCACAACCAGAGAGCAGCTTGCCGCATACCGAGAACCATTGCAAAAGCAGATTGCGGAACTTATGAAAGAACGCAGAGGATTGTACCGGAATGGGGGCAGCAAGACAGGGGAAGAACGATTGTCCGAAATCAATGAGGAACTGAAGCGACTCCGTAAGGAAGTCCGTATGACCGTTCAGATTGAAAAGCATTCCTTGGAAATCGAAGCGAGACTTCAGGAAGCAGAAGAACAGAGCCAGAATGAAAAACGTGTGGAAGATAAAGAAAGAATACAGAAGAGTCAGGAGGTGAGATAAGTATGAATTATGGAGCAGAACCGGCGGATCAGGTGGTGCGGTACAGTCTGGAAGGAATGGAATACTCTTTGAAGATTACCGGAAATGTGGCAAAGCATGTGGCAATCTTTATTGCGGCCGCATTAAAGGATCAGAAAAAGACAAGAGGGAAAACAAGGCTTACCAGAATGTTAAAGGAACAGCGCCCGATGAAATTTTTTACCGTTCCGGGTGACCGTTTAAAAGAATTTGCAAAAGAAGCCAAGGCGAGAGGTATCTTATATGTAGTTATCAAAGATAAGGTGAATCCGGACCAGACAGAAGTCATGGTATTTGCAGATGATGCAGCAAAGATGAACCGGGTATTAGACCGGATGAATCTGGATTTTGTAAAAGCAGAATCAGGCTCTATGGTTACAGAAGCAGTGGAAAAAGAGAATGCACCGGAAAAGGCAGAGAACCAGATGGAACAAGCATCCGGGGAGAATGTACGGACAGAGACTGTTGTCCTGCCGGAAGGCAAGATAGAATTTGAACTGGACGATGCGGAAGAAATGTTCCAGATCGGGGATGAGGCTTTCCCGGAAGGAAATTTTACACAGGCGCAGGAGGGGGAAGAAAAGAATCCATCCGAACCTTTCTCGCGCAACAGAAATACTTCTTCCGATCGGGAAATTAGCTGGAAAGAAAAGAATGAAAAACCATCTGTGCGGAAAGAACTCGGAGATATCCGCAAGGAACAGGAAGAGAAACGTAAGAGGCCGGACAGACGGAAAAATGCCAGAGAGAGCCGGAAGAAACGTAAGAATATGAAAACGAAAGGCAGGTAATGTATATGGATTTAACAGATATGATTTCAGGGGGAACGGAAGAACAGCAGGTTCCTGAACAGAAATTGACGAAAGAAGAATATGCAGCCAAAAAACAGCAGGAAAGAGAAGAGGTATGGGCTGAAGTAGATTCACAGGCACAGGGAGTTTTTCAGGATGGAGAAAAACTGAAAGGCTTTCTGGACTTTATGGCAGAGTGTAATACCCAGAGAACACCGAATCTGCTTTTGATTTACGGACAGCATCCAGATTTTAAGGTGGTAAGGTCTTATGAACGCTGGAGAGAAGAACACCGTTCGGTCAAAGTCGGGGAACATGGCATTACTTATATGATTTCCACTGAATACGAAAAAGACGGAGAAATGCGGAGAGGGTATACGATTGGAAAAGGATTTGACATCAGTCAGATGTCTGGAAAGCCATTGGAAGAACGCCCTCAGCGAAGTCTGACAGAACTGATAGGAACTGTCTTAAAAGACCAGTCGGTACGTGTGCAGATTGAGGATGATCTGCCAGACAAAGTGCAGGCCCAGTACAATCCGAGATACCGTACCATTTATATCCGCAACGGAATGAGTGAAGTAACGACATTCCATGCACTGAACAGAGAACTGGCGTGTGCAGCACTGGACCAGCATACCGGAACCTACAGCCGACAGAAAGTCAGTGCACAGGCTTATTGTGCAGCCTATGTGATTGCGAAACGTTATGGTGTGGATGTTACCGGATTCAATCTGGAGTATATTGCACAGAGAAATGAATGTGGAAAGAAAGATCCACAGGAACTGAGAGACTTTTTAAATGATGTCCGTCAGGCTTCCTATAGTATCCGAAACCATATCGAACGGAATTTTGGTGCAAAGGAACAGGAGTATGTAACCGATGAGTTCGCAATCGGAGACCCTGTAAAAACACCGGAAACCAAGGATGAAAAAGCATCTGGAAAAGAGAAAAAAGCAAAGAAGCAGCCGAACGATAAAAGTGAAAAAGTTGGACGGTTGGAGTAGCTATTACGGAGGTCTTGTGATATGGTTGGTGTAACAAAAAAGGAGGTCAGCCAGATGACAAAATACTATTTGAAGATGGATAACATTATGAAAAATATGTTCGTGGTGGCACTGAATGATGAGCTACAGGCGCAGAGTGAGCAGGATGAATGTTTGGAAGAAACGAAAGCTCTTCTGAAAAAAGTAAGTGAATACGACCTCGCTCAGAAACGACTGCAGATTACAGCCGGGGAACAAAGGCAGATCCGTAAGGCACTGAACAGACTCAGAAGTAAATATCTTGCAGCCGGAAGATACAGTGATGGAATAGATAAAGTTATTATTCAGGTTGCAAAACCGAATACTAGCAGACACATGTTCTGGTAGAGAAAGGAGTGGTTGATTGGTCATTTATTCAAGAGAAAAAGTGGCAAGACTTAGAGAACAGTATCCGGCAGGAACAAGAATCTGTCTGAATTCGATGGATGGAGAAGCGGGTATGCCGCAGGGACTGGAAGGAACTGTGCAGTATGTGGATGATGCAGGCCAGCTTGGTGTTAAGTGGGACAACGGCAGAAGTCTCTCACTGATACCGGGAGTGGATTCCTTTCATAAGAAAGAAGGACAGGGACATCCAGAAGAAAAGCCACGCAAGAAAAGAGAATCTGACTTGCAGAGATAAGTACAAAAAAGCAGGACTGGGTTCTGTATCTTGTCTTTCTGCCATTTGTCTGGTGGGCGGCAGCGATTACCGCTTGTGCCATTACACCGGATAAGAATTTTATTCAAATCTTAGAAACGCTGAGCGAAAAACTCGAACAGCCGTTTTTTATCACGTATACACCGTATACGTTCAAATGTATTCTGATATTCACAGCAGCCTATTTCTTAGGCATTGGTATTTATGAATCCCAAAAAAGAAATTATAGAAGAGGCGTGGAACATGGTTCCGCAAAATGGGGCAACGTGTCCGAAATCTGCAGACGTTACTGCGAAAAGCAGTACACGAATAATCTGCTTCTGACACAGCATTTCCGCATGGGACTGGATGGATATAAGCATAAACGAAATTTAAATGTGCTGGTAGTCGGAGGTTCCGGGGCAGGAAAGAGCCGGACCTATGCGATTCCGAACATCATGCAGTGCAACTGCTCGATGGTGATCACAGATCCGAAAGCGGAACTTCTGCGCAAAACAGGAGGTGTTCTGGAACGGAATGGATATGAAGTCCGGGTTTTTGATTTGATCAATCCGGAGACTTCCTGGTGTTATAATCCGTTTGCGTATGTCCGGGATGACAAGGATGTGCTGAAACTAATTAACAACCTGATCCGCAACACGACACCGAAAGGTGCACAAAGCTCGGACCCGTTCTGGGAAAAGTCAGAGACTGCACTTTTACAGGCACTTATGCTGTATTTACTGCATGAAGCTCCACCGGAAGAACAGAACTTCCCGATGATTATGGAAATGCTTGGAAGCGCACAGGTCAAAGAAGATGATGAGGATTACCAGTCACCATTGGACATTTTGTTTGAAAGACTGGAAATGCGGGACCCAGAGAGTATTGCGGTCAAGCAGTATGCCATTTATAAGCAGGCGGCCGGTGTAGTAAGTTTGAAGAGACTTCTTAATCAATCAATTTTAAAGAGTTGGAGCTCCAAAATGATTAAAAAGTCTCTTGAGGCTTATTTTTTTACCTTAAAGAACAAAATTGTATTTTGTAAAAAACAATTTCAAAACATGTCCGTATTTTGTTTCGTCAGTACAGAGATTGTGTAAGGAACTTTAAAAAGATGACACGAAATCAAAAAAGATGCAGTAAGGGGGCTGTAAAAAGACCTCTGAGCATTTCGTTTAGTGTAAAGAACTTTTTTACTTCTTACACGAACCTTGAAAACGAAACAGCCTGCCCGTAGTGATACCAGAACTGAATAGGCATTCAGCGTGTCTTTTCTGGTTAATACGTCCCGGAAACATTAGAACCCGGTACAGGAACGGATATGGGATGAGAACAGGAACTTAATAAACGAAGGAGGACATCTGACTATGACAGAGAAACAGGGATTCATGACAGCGTTGTATGAACGTCTTAGTCGTGATGATGAATTAAACGGAGAATCCAACAGTATTTCGAACCAAAAGAAACTGCTGGAACAATATGCAAAAGAACATGGATTCACCAATCTTGTTCATTTTACTGATGATGGTATCTCCGGTACAAGATTTGATCGTCCAGGCTTTCTTGCCATGATGAAAGAAGTAGAGTCAGGGAAAGTCAGAACGATTCTGATTAAAGATATGAGCCGAATGGGAAGAGATTATCTGAAAGTCGGGCAATATATGGAGTTGCTACGACAGAAGAATGTCCGCCTGATTGCAGTCAATGAGAATGTAGATAGCTTCCGGGAGGATGATGATTTTACTCCATTCCGAAATATCATGAATGAATGGTATGCAAGGGATACCAGCAAAAAGATAAAATCCACTTTCAAGGCGAAAGGAAAATCCGGCAAGCATGTGGCAAGTACAACACCGTATGGGTATCTGAAAGACAAGGATGATCCGAATGTATGGATTGTTGATGAAGAAGCAGCTGTAGTTGTACGGAGAATCTTTCACATGACAATGGACGGTTACGGACCATATCAGATTGCCAGGGCACTGAAAGAGGATAAAGTTGAGATACCAGCAGTTCATATGGCAAAGAAAGATGCCGGATTATGGAAAGGCAGAGTAGAAGAAATCAAAGATCCTTATGGCTGGGGTTCTTCTACTGTTGCAGGTATTCTGAAAAAAAGAGAGTATCTTGGTCATACAGTGAACTTCAAGACCAGAAAGCATTTCAAAGATAAGAAAAGTCATTATGTATCTGAGGATAACTGGACGGTGTTTGAGAACACGCAGGAAGCAATCATAGATCAGGAAACTTTTGACAATGTGCAGAGAATCCGAAGCAATGTGAGAAGGTATCCAGATGGATGGGGAGAAGCCCATCCGCTGACAGGTCTGATGTATTGTGCAGACTGCGGTTCTAAAATGTATGTCCATCGGGTAAATAATGGCAAGCGGGTGCCACAATATACCTGTTCGGCATATTCTAAAGTTCCGGTTGGAACACTCTGCCAGACACAGCACAGAATTAATGCTGATGTGGTTATGGAGCTGATTAAGGAACTTTTAAAGGCTGTTGCGGAGTATTCACAGTTGAATCGTGAAGAATTTTTGGAGACAGTAAAAAAGGCACAGACTTCACAGCAGTCCAGTGAGATCACAAGATTGAAAAACAGATTAGCAGAAGCAAAAAAGCGTGTGCAGGAACTGGAAAAACTGATCTGCAGAATCTATGAGGACAATATTCTTGGCAAGCTGCCAGATGAACGATATACGATTCTTGACGGACAGTATTCTAAAGAACAGAAAGATTTGTCGGCAGAAATTGCAGATATGGAAGCTGAATTATCAGGTTATGAAGAAGGTCGCAGATCAGCGGAGAAGTTTATTGCGCTGGTTGATAAATACCAAAACTTTGAGGAATTGACCACTTACATGCTGAATGAATTTGTAGAAAAGATTGTGGTTCATGAGCGTGACCGAAAAGGAAGCATTGAGACAACTCAGGAAGTGGAAATCTATTTTAATTTTATTGGAAAATATTTACCGCCACATTTCGGTGAGGTGGAAATGACACCGGAAGAAATTGAAGAAATGAAGAAGCGGGAAGCCAGAAAAGACAGGCTTCATCAGAATTACTTGAAAAGGAAAGCAAATGGCAAGCAGCAAGAATACTATGAACGGACAAAGGCAAAAAAGAAAGCTGAGATGGATGCAAAAAAAGAGGAAATCCGTCAGGAAGATATTGCAAAGGGTGTGTTCGTTCCGGTATCACTGCTTCCACCTGCAGAACCGAAGAAAGGAGTCGCATCAGCATGAGTAAATTAGAAAGAATCGTTCACGATGACAGCAATGGTCTGGATTATATCCTTGTCGGGGAAATCTATCTGCCGCTGATCGCTGTGCCGGAAGAGAAAAGAGAGATTGGTTTTTATGGAAGTCTTCACAGAAACTATCTGAAAGATTACAAGAGTGGCTTGTATTCCTATCTGACATTGAGTGGTAAGCTCTGGACGTATCTCGCAGATCTGAATGAGCAGTGTTTGGAACGCAGGGATTTCCTCATGGAACAGATTATGGAGCAGGAAGGCATTACGGAAGAATTGAAAAGCAGAGATCAGATGGAATGGGTTCGCCGGGCAAACAATGCAAGAAGCCGGGTAGATGAAATTATTTTAAATGAACTGGTGTATGTGTAGGAGGGACTTATGAGATACTGGATTGAATATGCAGACGGAAGATGTTGTAATTTTGCAAACAGCAGAAAAGATTTACTGGACTGGCTGAAACTTTTGAAAGATGAAAAAATCGTTGATATCCGAAAGATTTACAAAAGCGGTGTGACAGATTCTGTGATAGACAGCTATCGTAGTTATCTGAAACAGTGAAAGGGGTGGACAGTCATGGTTGTTGTAAGAATTATTGTGAAAATCGTATTACTGCCAGTGCGTATATGCCTGACAATGATACAACTGGTGGTTATGTTCTTCACATGGCTGTCGGCAACGGTATTTCATATCCTGTCGGGGATCATCTGCATTACAGCAGTTTTAGGGTATGGATTCGGACAGGAGACAGGCACAGAAGCGGTCAGGATGCTTGTGGCAGGTTTTATACTTTATATCCTGCTGTGCTTTCTGGCTGGGCAGTGGTGTGGCTGGAAACAATCAAAATCAGATTGATGAAGTAGACCACTGGAGAAAGGAATAGGATTCTTAAATGAAGATTACAAAAGAGATTGAAGAATTTATCAACCTGACCATAACGGAGCATATGGGAAAAGAGTATGCAGACTGGAAACTGAGCCAGCCGTCTGTGACAGAACCAGATGAAGTTGAGGAAGAATATAAAAAAGTGATTGCCACACTTCCACAGAAACAGGAAGAGGCCATTACAAAATATTGCGACCAGATATTTAACAGTGGAGCAGAGACAGAAGAATTTTTCTACCGGTTGGGACTGAGGGACGGAATGAAACTTAGGAAGAATGTTAAAATGGTTCTGAAGCAATTATCAGAATGATACATACAGGAATTATCTGAAAAGTGAATGAGTAAAGGAAAGGGCATTAACCGTAAAAAGTTAGTGCCCTTTGTTTTACCCATTTTTATATTTTCACAAAATCCGATGCAGAGGATTTTTGAAAAACAGACGGAACGGAGATCCTGCTGAAGGGACAGCGGCAGGAGTTACGTTTTGTCTGCTGGGAGTACAGAGGGCTGGAAGTCCTTTGTGCCCAGATTGCAAAGAGCGGCAGCATCTTGCTGGGGTTAAGGGGCAAAGCCCTTAGCAGGTTAAGGGCGGCAGCCATTGCCCAGTGATATGGCGTTTCGCCATATGGTACTGGGTACTGTCTGTAACGGGGACAGAGACTTTTGGAAGCTTCGCTGCAATCCCCTCCGGGGAAACAACTTGAAAAAAGGAGAGATGTGAATTGAAAGGCACAAGGCATAACGGCAGATCTGGGAAAGACGGTGTTTACAATCCGCTTCACAATGACCGGAGATTTGACCCGGAACACAGTGAGCATATTGACAATGAACGTGTCCGTCAGAATATTTACTGGGACTGCTATCAGGGATATACCACAATGGCAGACCGGGGAAAAGAGGATAATTTTTCTTTTAACCAGATTGAGATGGCATACTATGTGGATCATTACAGCGATTATGTGATTAACCAGAATAAACGTCATGAGAAAGCAAGACACCCCGACAGATGTAAAGGGGTGGAAGATGTTCTGAAAAATAAAAAGACCTGTCCGGAAGAAAGTATCTATCAGCTTGGGACGATAGATGAACACGCTTCTGTGGAAACGCTGGTTTTGGTTTTTGATGAATTCAAGAAAGAGTTCGATGAGCGGTTTGGTTCTAATGTGCATATCATTGACTGGTCACTGCACATGGACGAAGCGACTCCGCATATTCATGAGCGTCATGTATTCGATGCTACGAACCGGTATGGGGAGATTGAACCGAAACAGGAAGCGGCACTGGAAGAACTTGGCTTTGAACTTCCGAATCCGGAAAAGAAAAGATCAAAGACAAATAACCGTAAGGTTGTTTTTGATTCTGCCTGCCGGACAATGTTCCTGGATATCTGTAAACGTCATGGACTGGAAATTGACGAAGAACCGTCCTATGGAGGAAGGCAGTATCTGGAGAAACAGGACTATATCCGAATGAAGCAGAAAGAAGAGATTGCGGTTCAGCAGGAAATGCTCAATCAGCAGAGGGATAAGGTCAATGCGAATCATCTGGAACTTGCAAGGCAGTCAAACCATGTCAGGGCAAATGAAAAGGTTATCCAGTCACAGAAAGAAAAAATAGAACAGCAGGAAAAAGAATTTAAAGAAAATTTCATTTCCAATTCTGACCGGATTCTAAGTCAGGGCGAGCTGATTGAAGAACAGAGAGAGGAACTGCAACAGCTTACCCTCCGTATTGAAGATGTGGAAACCTTGCTTGACGAAGTATCCAGTGAAGCCTATGACAAGGCTGTGGATAAAGTCGCAGAGGAAACAATGCGGGCTACCAGAAAAGATGACATTCGTCTTGCGGAAGATTCTAAGAGATGGATTCAGAGTCCGGAACGTAAGGCATCACGAAAAGAAAAGGAATATGCGATAAACAGGCTGGACGGTCTGATTAAAAAAATCGAATATGCGATGGAAAAAGCTGTTGTGAGGGTTGTCCGTCAGTTAAAACAGCCAGAGAAGAAAAAAGCCGTTGTAGAAGAAATCAAAAAAGAAGTGAAGCCGTCAATCAGAGAAAAACTTGCATTGAACGTAGCAAAGATTCAAAGAGAAGAGGCAGAGAGAAAACAACTGAATAAAGGAAGATCACATTCCAGTGATCTGGAACTATAAGGGCATTTTGTTGATTCCGTAAGGACAGGACAAAGTGCTTTTTTGTTTTTTGTGAAAACTTGCTTCCCAGATTTGGGAAGCAGATTTAAGAAAGAGAGGAAACGAATTGGGATTATTTGATGAAGTAAAACAGAATGTGACCGTCCGGCAGGCTGCGGAGAGGTATGGGTTAAAGCCCAACAGGAGCGGACTGATCCGCTGCATTTTCCATAATGACAAATCACCCAGCATGAAAGTTGACCGGAGATATTATTGTTTCGGGTGTGGCTGTACAGGAGATGCCATTGATTTTACGGCACAACTGTTTGACATTGGATTGAAAGATGCAGCCATGAAGCTGGCAGATGATTTTGGGATTCCTTATTCCGGCAGGGACAGGGGATCACCGCAGAACAGGAGAAGCGTTTCAGCAAAAAAGCCAGAGCCGACACCAGAAGAACTTTGGCAGAAAAAACATCTGAGATGCCTGAGAGCCTATCTGGATTATCTGAGCCTGCTTCTGGAATGGAAAGAACAGTATGCACCAAAAACACGGACAGAAGAATGGCATGAAAAGTTTATGACTGCTCTCAGGGAGTTGTCAGTTGTTGAGTATTATCTGGATATCCTGCTCTTTGGGGACAGGGCAGATAAGGAAGCACTTGTAAAAGAAAAATGGAAGGAGGTGGAGCGGATTGAGCAATGCGAAAGAGAAGATAAAGGAGATCGCCACAAAAGAACAGAAAGATGCCATGAAAGAAATGTTCCGGATGGTAGATAAAAGCAAAGTCGATGAAGTGAAACAGATGCTGGAATATACACAGAAAGGAACTGCGAAAGCAACGGTTGGAAATTATATGGTTGTGCTGAGAAATGATCCGCTTGTGCGTGAGAGTATGAAATACAACAAGCTGACAGGCAGGATTGATATTGTAAAAAAACTCTGGTGGAATGAGGAAGTCTGCAAGCTGGATGATGATGGCAGGACTTATTTCTACTATTTCTTTGAACGCTATTACAAACTCACAAGTGAAAAATGTATGGATAAGGCACTTCGCATAGAAGCCAACAGCCGGGCATACCACCCGATCTGTGAGTATCTGGAACAACTGGAGTGGGACGGGCAGGAGAGAATCCGTTATGTTCTGCAACGGTATATGGGGGCAGATGCTTCGGATTTTGTCTATGAGGTTGTGAAGCACTTCCTGATGGAAGCATTAAGCAGAATCTACCGCCCCGGTTGTAAAGCAGATGAAATGCTTTGTCTGGTAGGTCAGCAGGGAGCCGGAAAATCCACATTTTTCCGTTTTCTTGCATTGAACGATGACTGGTTTTCTGATGATCTGAAGCAGTTGAATGACAGTAAGATATACGAGCATCTCCGGGGACACTGGATTATGGAAATGTCGGAGATGATTGCTGCAATCAGTGCAAAGAGCAATGAGGAAATCAAGTCATTCCTGACCAGACAGAAAGACACTTACCGGAACCCTTATGATAAATATGAGGAAGACCGGAAGCGTCAGTGTATCTTTGCAGGTTCAACGAACACAAGGCAGTTCATTCCTTTTGACCGTACCGGGGCAAGACGGTTCCTGCCGATTGCTATAGACAGCAGTAAGGCAGAGAAGCATATCCTCGATGATGAAAAAGAAGCCAGATCCTATTTTGACCAGTTGTGGGCAGAAGTAATGGAAATCTACTGGTCAACGGAGAATAAGAGCAGCTTGTTGAAGTTCTCAAAGGAAATGGAGCAGGAGATCAGTGAATACCGAAAACAGTTCACACAGGAAGATACGATGGCAGGAATGATACAAGGCTGGCTGGACGCTTATAAAGGTAGTCATGTATGTTCCGTCCAGATCTGGAAAGAAGCCTTTGACCATTTTGACCGGGAGCCGAAAAAATTCGAGACAAATGAGATCTGTTCCATTATGGATACGCAGATCACTGGCTGGAAGAGAGCCGGAGTCCACAGATTTTCAAAGGAAGGATATGGCAGACAGAGAAGCTGGATCAGGGAAGGAGCAGAAGAAGAGGGTGGCAACGAACCGGATAAAGATGGATTTACAAAGCTGACGAAAGCAGAACAGTTGGAGCTGCCATTTGATCTGCCCGACAGAGAGAAAGGCTGATTTTGATGCCGAAAGGCTACTGATTACCCGGAAATTTACTGCTTGTTGACATTTTTGTTGACACCAAAATCCTTTGTATTTACCGGTGTTTCAGCTACTTTTTAACAGGTGTCAACAAGAACATTCAAAAAACTTTTCAATAGTATTTTGGAAAACAGAAATAACTACCCGAAAAAAGTTTCAAACCCTATGTTGACACTTGCGTTGTCAGCGTGCCGATAAACTCCCGGCAGGGACAGAAGCAAACCTCTCTCTGTCGGGCACAGGAAAGAAAGGAAATAGATGATTATGGAAAAAATGATGAATAAAAAAACAGAGGGAAACACATTTACAAAGAAAATCGGGCAGACAGTATATGTTGTCCGCTATCATTTCAATGAAGATGCAAAGGAAACCATGCAAGAAAAGATTAACCGGATGCTGGTTACAGAAGCAAGCCGAAAGGCAATGCAATAGATGGGGGCAGAGACAATTGGAATTGAGATATGTTTGAAAATGTGATATGATTTGAGCAACAAATTAGAAGTTATAAAGGAGAAACACTATGGGATTATTTGGTAAAAGCAAAAAAGAGCGAGAAAAAGAGTATATGAACAGATTAGATGTTCCATTATGTTTAAAAGAAGACTTTGAATTGATTA
>NZ_WWSA01000033.1:0-32729 GCF_009875615.1 Dorea sp. BIOML-A1 | reverse complement strand
CTTACTCTTTCTGAACATGAAAATACCCCCATATAGGACTTTTATATTTCATTGTCCTATATGAGGGTAGCATATCAAACTGCAGTGGATATTTTTAATATCTGTTTATTTTATTATGTGCATTGCGCTTCGAACGAGCCTTCACAGACGTTACCTTAGTAGTTAACTCAGCCCAGGCACCCTTACGGCACCCGGAAGATTCCACTTAATGCTGCTTCATTCCTGACCTGACATGGTTCATGGAGTTCCGTCGCGTAAGACCCAAACATCAACGCCACTTTCCAAGGGCAGCTCTGCAAAAACAAGCCCTCTGCGCAATATCACCCCTGCTATAGCGGATTGCAGGTGCAAGGTACCGCTAACACCCCGGCTGCACAGCTCAATATTTTAACGTGTTCCGGACAAAAAGTCAATGGAAATGTTGTAAAAAAGACGATACCAATTTATAATACCTAGATATATGAGAATTTATCTTATCCGGTATATGACCGGAGGAGAGATTCTGATCTGGAGGAAAGCATAATGAAGATATTATTGGCAGCAGTCAATGCAAAATATATACATTCCAATCTAGCGGTCTACAGTCTGAAAGCCTATGCCGAAGATCCGGCGGTGGAGATCGGGGAGTACACGATCAATCAGCAGAAGGATGATATCCTGATGGATATCTATAAGAGAAAACCGGACATCCTTTGCCTTTCCTGCTATATCTGGAACCTGGATTATATAGAGGAGATTGTGTTGGAAATCGGAAAATTACGACCGGATATGCCAATCTGGCTTGGTGGTCCGGAAGTTTCCTATGATGCGCAGGATGTGTTAAGACGTCTACCGTGTGTCAAAGGTGTAATGAAAGGGGAAGGAGAGAAGACATTTAAAGAAATTTGCCGGATATACCGAAATGAATTCGAAAAAAAGAAAGAGAATGTGGATAACTCCTGGAAAAAATCAGAGAGTGTGGATAACCAGTTAAAAAATGTTATAGGCATTACTTTCCGGACAGAAGAAAATGAAATCATCGATAAACCATGGCGGCCGATCATGGATTTAAGTGAGGTTCCGTTTGTCTACGACCACATAGAAGATTTTGAACACAAAATTATCTATTATGAGACAAGCAGAGGCTGTCCATTTTCCTGCAGCTACTGTCTGTCTTCGGTAGACAAGCGCCTGCGGTTCAGAGATATAGAACTGGTAAAGAAGGAACTGCAGTTTTTCCTGGACCATAATGTTCCGCAGGTGAAATTCGTCGATCGTACATTTAACTGTAAGCACGATCACAGTATTGCAATCTGGAAATATATCATGGAGCATGATAATGGAATCACGAATTTCCATTTTGAGATTGCGGCAGATATTCTGAATGAGGAAGAACTGGAATTGTTAGAACAGATGCGCCCCGGACTGGTACAGCTTGAAATAGGTGTGCAGTCAACAAATCCGAAGACGATTAAAGAGATCCACAGAGTTATGGATTTTGAAAAAGTATCCAGAATCGTGAGGAGAATCCAGGAGAGAGGAAATGTACACGAACATCTGGATCTGATTGCGGGACTTCCATACGAAGATGTGGAAAGCTTCGCACATTCTTTTGATGATGTCTATGCATTAAAACCAGAACAACTCCAGTTAGGATTCCTGAAAGTGCTGAAAGGATCATTTATGCAGGAACATCAGAAGGAATATGGAATTGTGCACAAAGCGCATCCACCGTATGAAGTACTTTATACAAAATGGATTTCTTATGAAGATGTATTGAGGCTGAAAGGCGTGGAAGAGATGGTAGAAGTGTATTATAACAGCCGTCAATTCACGAACACGATGGAAGAACTGGAAAAAGAATATGATTCTGCATTTGATATGTATGACCGGCTTGCCGCTTATTATGAAGAAAATGATTATAATTCAGTTCAGCACAAGCGGAGTGCAAGATATGAGATCCTGTTAAATTATGTGAGAAAATATCACAAAGAAAAAGAAGATTTATTCCGGGAAGTGCTCACTTATGATTATTATCTGCGTGAAAATGCAAAGAGCCGTCCAGGATTTGCCGGAGAATATCCGGTAACGAAAGATGCTGCAAGAGCATTTTATGAGACAGAAGAGGAGACGCATGAGTACCTTCCAGATTATGGAAAATACGACAGAAATCAGATGCGTAAAATGACGCATCTGGAATATTTCAAACTGACAGATACATATATTTTATTTGACTATCAGAACAGAAATCCGCTGAATCAGGAGGCAAGAGTCTGTAAGATAGAGAAAATTAAATTATGAAAAGGGCGTACGATCTGCAGTGCAAGAAGTCCGAAATGTGAGGATTGTTTCTTGCAAAAATATTGTAAAGAGTATAAAATGTAGAGAAATACGTTACTGTTTACGTAAAAATTGATAAGAATGAGAAGAAGTAGTAACGAAAATATAATCAAAGAAGGTAGAAGAATGAATTTCAACAATAAAAGAACAAGAAGAATTGTATCAATTGTTGTGCTTATCGTCATCATTGCCATGGTAGCAACGATGATTATTCCGTATCTTGTATAAAAATAAAAGGGGAACATAATAAACATGAAGTTAGAGACACAGACAGAACAGCTTATAAGCGAAACAGTTACCGTCTACGGTTTATCTCCGCAGATCGGTGTCCATGCACTTGCACAGACTGTGAACGCACTGGCGGCACAGGGTGCAGTGTTCTCTGTCTGCCCTGATATAACAGAGGATGAGGAGCAGGAAGCGGATATCCGGAGTGAGGATATGCAGGATACGCATGAACCATCTGCAGGCATTAGTGTACAGATCGCCTATCCGGAATACGTGTTCAAATCCAGAATCCACAAGATTGAAAAGCTTCTCAAAAAAGCATGCAAAAAGTATAATATCATGCTTGCAGGAGTACAGGCATCTGTCAATCCGGCGGTTCGGGCGATCGCAGTGACGGTTACAGGAATCGCAAAGGCTCCAAAGGAAGAAGCATGGAACCGGGAAACCGCACGAGCCTGTAAGGATATTGTGTTCGCAGGGCATGCAGGAATGGATGGTATGCTCCGGATCACGGAAGAAAAAGAACAGGAACTTAAGACTCGTTTTGCGCCGGTTTTCATGAAGCAGATAAAGTCATACGGACAGCAGATATTTGCTCCAAAAGAAATCGAAGCCGCAAAAGCCGGGGGCGCATTTGTCGTACGTCAGGTCGCAGATGGCGGGATCTTGGCAGCACTGTGGAATCTGGCACTGGAATTAGAGCAGGGACTGGATCTTGATATGAAGAAAATCAGTATTTTACAGGAAACGATCGAGGTATGTGAACATTTCCGGCTGAATCCATATCAGATGATATCTACAGGAAGTTTTCTGGCTGTGACTGACAATGGGGAAGTACTGGCAGATGCGCTGAACAATCAGGGGATTACAGCAGCAGTAATCGGACATACAACAGACAACAACGATAAGATCTTAAGAAATGGAGAAGAGATGCGTTATATCGACCGTCCGGCTCCGGATGAGATCTTGAAGCTATATAGCGGAGGTATGAATGATGGAAGAATTAAGAAAGCAGATACTCCTGTATCTGGAGAAGCATAGCAGGGTGGACCTCGGAGAACTGGCAGTTCTTCTTGGAACCGACGAAGTAACCGTAGCAAATGAGATTTCTGCCATGGAAAGAGCAAAGATCATCTGTGGCTATCATACACTGATCGACTGGGATAAGACAGGAACAGAGTATGTGAATGCCCTGATCGAAGTAAAAGTAACACCACAGCGTGACACGGGATTTGATAAGACAGCAGAACGGATCTGTAATTATCCGGAAGTATCAGCCGTATATCTGATCTCCGGTGATTTTGATATGATGGTTCTGATCGAAGGCAAGACTTTGCAGGAAGTGTCAAGGTTTGTATCAAGTAAATTATCACCGATCGAAGATGTTACAGGAACCAGTACACAGTTCGTACTGAAGAAATATAAGGATCACGGAACAATCATGTTCGGACAGAAAAAAACAGAAAGGATGCTTGTAACACCATGATGAGAAATCCATTATCTAAGAAAATCACAGGCATCGAACCATCTGGAATCCGGAAATTCTTTGATCTGGTAAGTGAGATGCCTGACGCAATATCCCTTGGTGTAGGAGAACCTGATTTTGACACACCATGGAGAATCAGAGAGGAAGGTATCTACACCCTGGAACAGGGCAAGACTTTCTATACATCGAATGCAGGTCTTAAAGATCTGAAGATCGAGATCAGCAAATATCTGGAACGTAAGATACATGTAGAATATGACCCGGATCATGAGATCATGGTGACGGTTGGAGGAAGTGAAGGAATCGATGTGGCACTGCGCGCAATGCTGGATCCGGGAGATGAAGTACTGATCCCGCAGCCGAGCTATGTATCGTATTTACCTTGTACCATTCTGGCAGACGGTAATCCGGTTGTTATTCCGCTTCAGGAAAAGAACGAATTCAAACTGACGGCAGAAGAACTGGAGGCAGCAATCACGCCAAAGACAAAAATGTTAGTCATGCCATTCCCGAACAACCCGACAGGATCAATCATGACAAAAGAAGATCTGGAGCCAATTGCGGAAGTTGTGAAAAGACATGACCTGTATGTGCTTTCGGATGAGATTTACTCCGAACTTACATACAAGACAGAGCATGTGTCTATTGCATCTCTTCCGGGAATGCAGGAAAGAACACTGGTAATCAACGGATTTTCCAAAGGATTTGCCATGACGGGATGGAGACTTGGTTATATCTGCGGACCGTCTGTGATCATAGAACAGATGTTGAAGATCCATCAGTTTGCAATCATGTGTGCGCCGACCAACAGCCAGTACGCAGCCATCGAAGGCTTGCGTCACTGCGAAGATGAAGTGCAGCAGATGAGAAATGCATACAACCAGAGAAGAAGATATCTGGTAAATGAATTTGCGAAGATGAAGCTGGAATGCTTCGAGCCATTCGGTGCATTTTATATCTTCCCAAGTATCAAAGAATTCGGTATGACTTCCGAAGAATTTGCAATGCGTTTCCTGGAAGAGGAGAAGGTTGCGGTCGTACCGGGAAGTGCGTTTGGTGAGAGTGGGGAAGGGTTCCTGCGTGTATCGTATGCGTACTCACTGGAAGATCTGAAAGAAGCGATCGGAAGACTCAGTCGGTTTGTTGAGAGACTGAGAAGCCAGAAGTAAGGCGGACAGACAGGAGAGAAGCCGTTAGATAGGATCTGAACGGAAGCAAAGTGTAAAATATTAAAAAAGATGATATAAGAATAGAAGCCGTTGAGGAATGTAAAAAAGTAATTCTTCAGCGGCTTTTGTTATCGCTATGCAGCTTCTGTGGATATCAGAAAATACAGAATGAAATTGTATAATCCGGAATTTACTTTTACATTTTACGCACATTTTTCGAAAAAATCTTGACTTGGAGCAAACTCCAAGTGCTATAGTAAGGAACGGATAGTAATAAATCATGAATGAAATGAGAATAATGAATGTGGCAGTTCACAAAAATACCTGAGAGCTGCAACAAAAGATCAGAAAGGTGGTGTCTGAATTGACGATAAAAGAAGTAAGTGAAACATATGACATTTCCGCTGATACCTTGCGTTACTATGAACGCATCGGCATGATACCGGAAGTAACACGTACGGCAGGCGGAATCAGAGACTATCAGGAATCAGACCTTGGATGGGTGGAGCTTGTGATCTGTATGAGAAAAGCAGGACTTCCCGTGGAGGCACTGATCGAGTATGTAAAATTATATCAGCAGGGCGATGAGACATTTGAAGCAAGACTTCAGCTTCTTTCGGAAGAAAGAGAGAAGTTGGAAGAGCAGAAAGCGCAGATAGAGTCAGCGATCAACCGGTTGAATCACAAAATTTCCAAATACGAAGAAGCAGTAAAGACAGGAGTATTAAACTGGGAGGAGAATAGTTCATGTATATAGAAAAGATTAACGGACCAGAAGACGTAAAGAAATTAACCGTAGACGAGATGACCGTAATGGCAGGTGAGATGAGAGAAGCACTGTTAAAGAGAGCCAGTATCCACGGCGGACACTTCGGACCAAACTTCGGTATGGTAGAGGCAACGATCGCACTGCATTATGTATTCGAGTCACCAAAAGACAAGATTGTATATGACGTATCACACCAGACCTATCCGCACAAGATGCTGACAGGAAGAAAGAAGGCATATCTTTATGAAGAACATTACGATGATGTGTCCGGCTACAGCAATCCAAATGAAAGTGTACACGATCATTTCACTGTAGGTCATACATCTACATCCGTCAGCCTTGCGTGTGGACTTGCAAAAGCAAGAGACCTGAAAGGGGAAGAAGGAAATGTGATCGCAGTGATCGGTGACGGTTCCTTAAGCGGCGGTGAAGCACTGGAAGGACTGGACTATGCAGTAGAATTAGACGGAAATCTGATCATCATTGTAAATGACAATGATATGTCCATCGCAGAAAACCACGGCGGATTATATGGCAACTTAAAATTACTCCGTGAGACAAACGGACAGGCAGAATGCAACCTGTTCAAAGCTATGGGATTAGATTACATTTACGTGGATCACGGAAATGACGTCGGAGAGCTGATCGAAGCATTCCAGAGTGTCAAAGACAGCAAGAAACCCGTTGTTGTGCATATCAATACCTTAAAGGGAAAAGGTTATGCACCGGCAGAGCAGAACAAAGAAGTATGGCATTATAACGGACCATTTCATATCGAGACAGGTGAACCGTTATACGAAATGACAGAAGAAGACTACTCAGACATTTCCCTGAATTATCTTCTGGACAAGATGAAAAAAGATCCTGCAGTAGTAGCGATCACATCCGGAACCCCGACCGTTATGGGATTCACAGAAGATAAGAGGAAAGAAGCAGGAAAGCAGTTTGTAGATGTCGGTATCGCGGAAGAGACAGCCGTAGCACTTGCTTCCGGAATTGCCGCAAATGGCGGAAAACCGGTTTATGGAGTATACAGTACATTTGTACAGAGGACTTATGACCAGATCGCACAGGATCTCTGCATCAACAACAGCCCGGCAACTATTGTAACATTCTGTGGTTCGGTATACGGAATGAATGATGTGACACACCTTGGACTATATGACATCCCGATGATGGCCAATATTCCGAATCTGGTATACCTTGCTCCGACAACCAAGGAAGAGTACCTGGCAATGCTTGACTGGAGTATCGAGCAGAATGAGTATCCGGTAGGAATCAGACTTCCGGGCGGCAGTGTGATCTCTGACGGAAAAGAGATTACAAAAGACTTCGGAGACCTGAACAAATACGAAGTAACTCAGAAAGGTTCTAAGGTTGCAGTGATTGGACTTGGAACATTCTACGGACTTGGCAAAGAAGTTGCAGAAGAGCTCAAGAAAGTGATCGGAACAGATGCAACGGTGATCAATCCATATTATATTACAGGTATTGATGCAGAACTTCTGGAAGAGCTTAAGAAAGACCATGATGTTGTCATTACTCTGGAAGATGGTATCCTTGACGGCGGATTCGGTGAGAAGATCGCAAGATTCTATGGAGATTCCGATATGAAGGTTCTGAACTTCGGACTGAAGAAAGAATTCCTGGACCGCTATGATGTGGCAGAAGTTCTGAAAGAGAATCATCTGACGAAAGAGCAGATTGTGAAAGATGTGAAGAATGTACTGTAAAAAATGGATTTCGCAGAAATAGAGTAAAAGTGGAAAGAGAGGCAAAAGATGTCTCTCTTTTTTGCCGTGTGAAATACAGTAAAAGGAAAAACGTCGCAAAAAGCATGTGAAAATATATGAAAAACGTCGCAGAAAAGGTATAAAATATATTGAAAAACGTCGCAAAAGTATAATTTGTTGGTATGACAACAGCGTAAATAATGTAAAATAAGATAAAATGATACCATCAATTATTTGAAAATGGAAAGTACTCTCAGAGATATTGAGTATTTATAGCTTAAGCGGGCTTTTGAGAGTATTCACGAAAAGAAAGCGAGGACAAACACATGGATCACATATATGACGTAATCATCCTTGGCGCCGGTCCGGCGGGCTTAAGCGCAGGCTTATACGCAGGCAGAAGCAGACTGGACACGCTGATTATCGAAAAAGGTCAGGCCGGTGGACAGATTATCAACACAGACGAGATAGAAAACTATCCGGGCCAGATCGTAGAAGGAGAGACAGGCGTTTCTCTTGTACGCAGAATGTACGAACAGACAGAACAGTTCGGTGCAGAACATGTCCGCGATACGATCACAAATGTAGAGCTGGATGGAGACATCAAAGTTCTGACAGGCGAAAAAGATACCTATCAGGCAAAAAATATCATCATTGCAACCGGTGCATACGCAAGACCGATCGGATGCAAAGGCGAGCAGGAGTACAAGGGACGCGGAATCTCTTACTGCGCGACTTGTGATGCGAACTTCTTTACAGATTTGGAAGTCTATGTAGCCGGCGGCGGTGACGCGGCAGTGGAAGAAGCACTGTACCTTACGAAATTTGCCAGAAAAGTTACGATCATCCACAGAAGAGACGAGCTGCGTGCGGCAAAGTCCATCCAGGAAAAAGCATTTGCCAATCCAAAGATCGCATTTCTTTGGGATTCGGTAGTCGAAGAAGTGGGCGGTGACGGACTGCTCCAGACGATGACCGTGAAGAATGTGAAGACGGGAGAACTTACAAAGATAGAAGCCGATCCAAAAGACGGACTGTTCGGTCTCTTTGGATTCATCGGTATGATCCCGAATACCGGCGTGTTTGCAGATAAAGTAGAGACAGACGACAAGGGATACATTAAGACGGATGAGGACATGCATACCAACGTACCGGGTGTCTATGCGGTCGGAGATGTAAGAGTCAAGAGTCTGCGCCAGGTAGTGACTGCGGTGGCAGATGGTGCGATCGCGGCAGTGCAGGTGGAGAGAAGTATGTCGGATTATTAGGAAAGATTCAAGAAGAGAGTGTGAGAATCCATCGGATGTGAGAATGTCCGGTGGATTTTTTGCATCGCTATGCGTTCTGTAGATGCTTTGGCAAATGGCAGGCTCGGTAGATTGATATAGATGGAGAAAAATGGAATAATATATAATAAAAAACGGAAGAATACACTTGATAAATGGAATGATATATAATAAAATATGGAAAAATATAGATTGATATATTACCGTGCGTTCGGAAGACGACGATGGCAAGTCTTATAGAAGAAAGGAGATGAGCCCATGACCGTTGAAGAGATGAAAAAGAAGAAAATGGAATTAGGTTTTAGTTGTGAACAAATATCAGATCGTTCCGGTGTGCCGTTGGGAACGGTACAAAAGATATTCAGCGGAATAACCAAGAGACCAAGGTATGATACGATCTGTCAGTTAGAAAAAGCATTTCCGATTGAACATGTTATATTTACAGATAGCCATGAACGGGACTACAAAGAGTCAGGAAATATGGCATCATCAGAATATATGAAAAATTCTGCTTCTAATCTATATTCTGATATGATAAAAGAAAGTACATCGGCTTATCACATTTACGGAGATGGAGCAGACCATGAGGATGATATCTGGAAACATTTCCACGGGAAAAAGCAGGGCGAATATACTCTGAAAGAATATGAAGCGATTCCGGACGAGTATAGAGTAGAACTGATTGACGGAGTCATCTACGACCTGAATACGCCAACCACGATCCATCAGCAGCTTGCATTTGAGATTAGTATCAAATTAAGAGAGTACATTAGGCAGAACAAAGGGTTGTGCATGGTACTGCCATCGCCGGTCAGCGTACAACTGGATGAAGATGACCGGACAATGCTGCAGCCGGATGTCGTTGTATGTTGCGACAGAGATAAGATCCTGCGAAGCCATGTCTATGGAGCGCCAGATATGGTTATTGAGATATTATCACCATCCACAAGAAAAAAAGATATGGGATTAAAACTGAAAAAATATATCTCTGCAAGAGTCAGAGAATACTGGATGGTTGACCCGGACAAGAAAAAAGTTGTAGTATATGACTTGGAACATAATGAATTGCCGGTCATCTATGGTTTTGAAGATCAGGTACCGGTGCAGATATTTGATGGGAAATGTCAGATCGACTTTTCGGAAATATACAGTTATATAGAGTTTTTATTTGAGAAAGAATAGGATGCATTTTTAGTGCATTAGAATATTGATTTTGTAAAAGAAAGATAGAGAAAATGGAGGAACAGAATATGTTAAACATCGTACTACACGAACCAGAAATCCCGGCAAACACAGGCAACATCGGAAGAACCTGCGTAGCCACCAACACCAGATTACACCTGATCGAGCCGCTCGGATTCCGTCTGAATGAGAAGAACTTAAAGCGTGCCGGTATGGATTACTGGGAGCATCTGGATGTCAGAACTTATATTGACTACAATGATTTTCTGGAGAAAAATCCGGGAGCCAAGATCTATATGGCAACCACAAAAGCCCCGAAAGTATATACAGAAGTGAACTATGAACCGGACTGCTACATCATGTTCGGAAAAGAAAGTGCCGGAATCCCGGAGGAGATACTGGTAGAGCACAAGGAAGACTGTGTACGTATCCCGATGGTAGGGGATATCCGTTCACTGAATCTTGGTAATTCGGTTGCAATCGTGCTTTATGAAGCACTCAGACAGAACGGATTTGCAGGAATGAATCTGGAGGGACATCTTCACGAATTACACTGGTAGGGGATTATATGGATTTTGAAAAACGGATAGATGAGAATTACAGCTATCTGACAGCTACGGACCGGTTGATGGTACAGGAAATCAGGCAGAATAAAGAGCTGGTAAGAAATATGAACAGTACACAGCTTGCCAGGCATCTCGGCGTATCAAGAACGACGCTCGTACGGATGTTGAAAAAGCTGGGGATCTCAACTTATGCGGAATTCCAGCTGCTATTAAAACAAAGAGCCGGAGAAACAGAGCACAAGAAGCTGGATATGCAGAGAATTATTGATGATTATCATGAGATGATCAAAGAATTGCAGAATTATGATTATAGTAAGATATGTGAAAGAATCTATGAGGCAGATACGATATACCTGTACGGTACGGGAAATGAACAGAAAGCCATCGTAGACGAGTTTAAGCGCATTTTTATGATCATGGGGAAATGGTGTGTAGATTTATTTGACCTGGGAGAGATTGAATTTGCACAGACAGAATTTGCGGAGAAAGATCTGTTTGTAGCAGTGTCATTATCAGGTGAGAACCAGTCGATACTCCGGGCAGTGCATCTGGCACAGGAGAGAAAGATTCACACATTGTCTATTACAAGATGGAATAATAACGCACTTGCAAGGCTGGCAGAATATAATCTTTATGTAGGAACCAGAGTTGTACATAAAGGGCAGGATCAGTCATATGAAATGATCGCTGCATTTTATATGTTGTTAGATATCTTGTCTGTGCGGTATCTGGAATTTGTGAACAGTAACAACAGGTCTGGTACGGGAGAAGAATGAGATGAAGACAGATGAGCTGATGAATCTGTATTATTCGGAGATGAATGAAAATGAGCGGTATATCTGCCAGTACTTATATGAGAATAAGAAAGACTTTTGCAAAGATACGATAGACGAGACTGCAAGAAAATGCGGAGTGTCCAAATCTTTGCTGGTACGTTTTGCAAAACATCTGGGATTGACCGGATTTCGTGAATTAAAAGCAATGCTGCGTATTGAAGAGCAGGAGAGTAAAGTGACGGAATGGAATCTGCTCGAAACGATGACGGAAAGTTATCATAAGATGCTGGATGATTTCCTGAAGCGGGATTACAGCCGGATTTTTGAGTCTTTATATCATGCAAGAAGAGTAGTTGTATATGGAAGCGGATCGTCACAGGCACGTGTGGCCAGTGAGATGAAGAGAATATTTCTCCCGGAAAAAACGTTGATAGATCTGCACGGTCATGATATGTGCCAGGCTATAGAAAAGAATATCCATAAGGATGATATGGTCTTTCTGATTTCGTTGTCGGGAGAGGCAGACTATATGATAAATCTGGCAAAGAGATTACGGGTAAAAGGCGCATTTCTGGTATCAGTTACAAGGATGAGTAATAACCCATTATCTGCATGTTGTGACGAGAATCTGTATATTGAGTCGGTACATGCCGAAGTAGGAGAATACGGAGATTATGAATCGACAACACCGTATTTTATTCTGATAGAATTACTTTATCTGGCATATCAGAACTATCTGGCGGGAAAATCAGACAAAAACGAAGAGAGATAAACATAAGTGAACAAAGTTTTATAAAATAAAACAATGTACGAAAAGTGTACATATTTTTTAAACGGAGCCAATGCATTGAATGGCTCCGTTTCTTTTGTTAATATGACTTCAGAAACAAAAAAGAAAGCGATAAGGCAGGTGAGCTGGAACGTGAAAGATCAAAGTGTGAAGATGATCTACTTTGATATAGACGGAACTCTTAGGGAAGAAAATTCAGAAATAACAGAAAAAACAAAGTATGCAATCCGGGAATGCAAAAGACAGGGAATTCTGACATGCATATGTACCGGAAGGAATATGGGCAGTATTCAAAAAGATGTACAGGAACTTCAAATGGATGGGATGATCAGTGGAGGCGGTGCAAGCATCCGGTACCGGGGACAGGAACTGGAAAGGAAAACGTTCCCTGATAAATGGCTGGAAGAAGTCGGGATATTAACAAAAAAAGAACAGGTCGGGCTGGTACTGGAAACGCAAAAGAATGTCTACATGGATCAAAGGGCAGCAGAGATATACCAACAGCTATTTAAAGAAAAGACGAAGGAATGTACAGAAGAAGAAAGAGAAAGAATCAAAAGAAAGAATAAATACTTGTACAAAGATAATATGACAGAATACGATCTGAACCAGGAAAAGGCGCATAAGATTTGCATTGTTGGAACCCAGGATGTAATAAATGAGATCAGACATCAGATAGAGAGTGGATGCGAAATTGTACAGTCAGTTCCATTTGGAAAAAACTGGCTTCTGGAATGTCTTCCGGAAGGATGTAATAAAGGCAATGCAGTCAGATATCTGAATCAGCAACTGGGAATCAAAAAATCCGAAAGCATGAGCTTTGGAGATGGAGAGAATGATGCAGAACTGTTACTGGCAACAGGAACGGGAGTAGCCATGGAAAACGGCAGTGCAGAATTAAAAAAAATAGCGGATGTTATCTGTGGAACAGTACAGGAAGATGGTATTTACAAGGAACTGGTGAACAGGAAAATCATTAAGGAGAGATAAGAGATGGTAAAAAGAAAATGGTGGCAGGAAGAAGTTATATATCAGATTTATCCAAGAAGTTTTTGCGACAGTAACGGAGATGGAATCGGTGATCTGAAAGGAATTACATCAAAGCTTGACTACTTGAAGGATCTGGGAGTTACCATGTTGTGGATCTGTCCGTGTTATCAGTCACCAATGGATGATAACGGATATGACATTTCTGATTATATGAAGATCGCAGATGAGTTTGGAACTATGGATGACATGGATGAGCTGATTCGGGAAGGAAAGAAAAGAGACATCAAGATTATATTGGATCTTGTGATCAACCATACATCAGATGAACATCCGTGGTTCCAGGAAGCATTAAAGAATCCGGAAAGTAAATATCATGATTATTACATTTTCAAATCCGGAAAGAAAGAGATTAATAACTGGAGATCCGTATTTGGCGGCAATGTATGGGAAAAAGTTCCGGGAAGAGACGAGTATTATTTCCATGCATTTGGGAAAAAACAGCCGGATCTGAACTGGGAGAATCCGGAAGTGCGAAAAGAATTGTATCAGATGGTGAACTGGTGGTTAGATAAAGGAATTGCCGGATTCCGGATTGATGCGATCACATTTATCAAAAAGGATCTGACATGGAAAGACCGGGAAGCAGACGGCGTGGACGGTCTGGCAAAATGTACGAAGGCATCCAGAAATCAGCCGGGGATTGGCGTTTTCTTAAATGAACTGAAAGAAAATACATTCCAGAGACACGATTGCGTGACGGTTGCAGAGGCACCGGGAGTCCCGTATGAAGAACTGGAAGAATTTATCGGGGAACAAGGATACTTTTCGATGATATTTGATTTCCGTTATGCGGATCTGGATATTGCATCGGGAAGTGAATGGTTCAAACGGATTCCGTGGACGGTAAAAGATCTGAATCAAAAAGTTATGGCAAGTCAGATGGCATTGCAAAAATGCGGCTGGGGTGCAAACTTTATCGAAAATCACGATCAGCCAAGAGCAACGTCAAAATATTTGAAAGAATACCAGAACAACAGTGATGCGGTAAAGGCACTTGCGGCAATGTATTTCTTCCTGAGAGGAACACCGTTCATCTATCAGGGACAGGAACTGGGAATGGTGAATTTTGAGAGAAATGGAATCGAAGAGTTTAATGACATTTCAAGTATTGACCAGTATCACAGAGCGATCGAAGAGGGACTGACAGAAAAAGAAGCATTACATATCGTAAATCTCAGAAGCCGTGATAACACAAGAACACCGTTCCCGTGGACGAATGAACAGTATGGCGGATTCTCGAATGTAAAACCATGGCTTGGAATGACAGAAGAATATCCGAAGATCAATGCAGAAGATCAGATTGGACATGACGGAAGCAACTATCAGTTCTATAAAGAAATGATAGCGTTCAGACAGAAAGGCGAATACCGGGACTGCCTGATATTTGGAGATATCGAACCGTTACAGAGCAGTGACAACGTAATCGCGTACCGTAGATTTACCAAAGAAGAAAGCATTGAATGCTGGATCAATCTGAGTCCGGAGACGGTGGAAGAAAATGTAGATGTAGAGAAAAAGAAATTGATCTGGCAAAATTCTGACAGAAAAGAGAAAGAATTCAATATCAAAGAAAATAAATTAGTACTTAAGCCATTCCAGGCAGTGTTATTAAAAGAGATAAAGGAAGAAAAATAAAGGAAAAAAGGGAGCAAAGAATCATGGAAGGAAAGGATTACAGAAAAGCGGCGGAGGATATTATCCGGATCGTCGGCAAAGACAATATTGTATCTGCAACACATTGTGCAACCAGATTGCGTCTAATCGTCAAAGATAAAGAAGCAATCGATGTGAAGAAACTGGAAAAACTGCCGCTTGTAAAGGGAACATTCTTCAATGCAGGTCAGTTCCAGATCATTCTGGGAACCGGAATTGTCAATAAAGTATATGAAGAAATAGAGAATCTTGGATTAAAAACATTATCAAAAAAAGAACAGGATGAAGCAATCAAGAATCAGCAAAAAGGTGTAAAGCGCCTGATGCGGATACTGGGAGATATCTTTATCCCGATCATCCCGGTGATCGCGGCGACCGGTCTGTTCCTGGGATTAAAAGGCTGCGTGTTCAACGATAATGTACTGGGATTGTTCGGTGCATCTACAGATATGATTCCGGATTACATCGTAACACTGGTAAATGTACTGACTGAGACGGCATTCTCGTTCCTGCCGGCGATCATCTGCTGGTCTGCATTCAAGGTATTCGGCGGAACACCGGTCATTGGTATGGTACTTGGTCTGATGCTCGTTTCACCAATCCTGCCAAATGCATATTCGGTAGCGAATCCGGACAGCGGAATATCAGCAATCATGGCATTTGGAAAGATTCCAATCGTTGGATGCCAGGGTAGTGTACTGACAGCGATCATTACGGCACTGATCGGGGCAAAGCTTGAGAAAAAGCTCAGAAAAATCATGCCGAATGCACTGGATCTGATCATGACGCCATTTGTAGTGATGCTGGTTACATTCTTAATCGTAATCCTTTGTGTAGGACCTGTGATGCATGTGGTGGAATTAAAGCTTGTCAGCATCGTTGAAGCACTGGTACATCTGCCATTTGGAATCGGTGGCTTTATCATCGGAGCGACATACCCGCTTCTTGTAATTACCGGGTTGCATCATACATATACAATGATCGAGACTTCACTTCTTGCGAACACAGGATTCAATCCGGTGATTACATTATGTGCAATGTACGGATTTGCCAATGTTGGAACGTGTCTTGCATTTTTTGTAAAATCAAAAAATACTACGGTCAGACAGACGAGTATTGGAGCTATGTTATCGCAACTGTTCGGAATCAGCGAGCCGGTACTCTTCGGTATCCAGCTGCGCTATAATCTAAAACCGTTGATTATCATGTTATTTACATCAGGACTTGGAGCTGCATCGTTATCATTATTAAATATTCAGTCTAATTCTTACGGACTGGCAGTTATCCCTTCTTATCTGATGTACATTTATGAAGGAAGACAGTTCCTGTGGTATCTGATTATTTCCATCTGTTCGGTTGCATTATGTTTTGTACTGACATACCTGTTCGGAGTGCCGGAAGAAGCAATGCTGCCAGAGGACGGAATGGATGATGGATCAGTATTGGAGATGGAAGCAAATGGAGAAATGACAGATGGAAATAAGATCGTAGCGCCGGTATCAGGAAAAGTAATTCCACTGGAAGAAGTGGCTGATCCGACATTTGCAGGGAAGGTACTGGGAGATGGATTTGCGATCGTTCCGGAAGATTCCATGATCAAATCTCCGGTCAATGGAACTGTGGAACTTATGTATGAGACCGGACATGCGGTTGGTCTTTCGACAGATGACGGAAAAGAAATCCTGATTCATATCGGTATTGATACCGTAGCAATGAATGGAGAAGGATTCCACATCATTGCTAAGACAGGACAGAATGTAAAATGCGGAGATCCGCTGGTTGAAGTGGATTTCGAAAAGATCAGAAAAGCCGGAAAGAGTAATAGCGTTATCGTAATTGTGACTTCGGGAGAAAAAGTAGAAACCAGAAATGTGGAAAACGTTAAGAGCGGCATAAGCGAAGCTGCAGAGATTGTATAAATTTCATATTATTTAGACAAAATAAGGATATTGTCCATTTTCGTTAAGAAAATGAGATGATATCCTTATTTGCATACCAGGTATATAAGTAAACGCAGGAGGTTTTCAAATATTTCTACTTATTTATATGTGCACAAATATAAAACGACAAAATGATAAAAATGTATCAAAGTGACATACAATTTAAAGAAAATATAAGAAATGTATGGCAAAATCACGAAAATAAGATTATAATTTAAACTAGATTTTGTATTTTTTGAAGGAGAGGTGGTAGAAAAATGGTAGAAGAAACCATTAAGGCCATCAAGGAAACGGAGAATGAAGCGGATGAGATCATAAGAAAAGCAGATGCAACGTGTACCGAGATCCTTGAAAAAGCTGCTAAAGAAGCAAAAGAGATAAAAGAACAGACTGTAGCAAATGCAAAGAAACAGGCAGAAACAGAACTTTTGCAGGTGAAAGAAGAAGGCGAAACCTTAAAGAAAAAGGCTTGCGAGAAGACGGAACAGGAGACAGAAGCGTTAAAAGCACTGGCTCGGGGAAAAGAAGAGGAGGCGGTATCCGCAGTCATGAAAGCGTTGCTTTGATGATACGGGAAGAGAAAAAGCCTGAAAAAGAAGAAAAGGAGGGATGCAGTTATGGCAGTATTGCAGATGCAGCGAATCAGTATCTGCGCATTAAAGCATGACCGGAAAGCGATTCTGGAAAAACTGCAGTCCATGGGCATGATAGAGATGCATCAGGTCGCACAGGACGAAGCCGGATTCGAGAAGATGGATACGCAGAGTGCGAAATCAAGCTTTGAGAAACGGGTGCAGATCACGGAAAATGCACTGGATGTGTTGAATCAGTATACTCCGGAGAAAAAGTCGATGTTCGCCAGTCTGGAAGGCAATAAGCTGATCGATAAGAAGACGATGGAAGCAGCAGCGGTGAAACAGGAGGAGGTCATGGAAGTGGCGGAACTTCTGATTGCTGATCATAAGAGAATTGCGGAAGCACAGGCCGAGATCGTGAAGCGGAATACCCAGATAGAGGCACTTGCGCCGTGGATGAGTCTGGAAGTGGAGATGAATTATCCGGGCACGAAAAAGACGGCAATGCTTCTTGGAACCATGGCGGCGGAGACGACACTGGAAATGATCTACGGAAAGCTTGCCGAAGAGCATCCAGAGATTGAAGCTGTAGATATATCGGTTATAAGCCGGGATAAAGATGCCGTGTACGTAAGCGTATTCTGTATGAAGGAGCAGGCGGCAGACGTGGAGAACACACTCCGTACGGCTGGATTCTCAAGACCGGTCGTATCGGCAGAACGGATTCCGGCAAAGCAGAAAGCAGAACTGGAAGAGCAGATCAGACAGATTGAAGAAGATATCGCAAATATCCGGGAAGAGATCATATCCCACGCAGAAGACCGGGAGGAACTGAAGGTCATCGGCGATTATTATCGGATGCGTGCAGAAAAGTACGAAGTACTGGGAACACTTCCGCAGTCCAGACGTACATTTATTATCAGTGGTTACGCAGCGAAAGAAGCGGTACCGGCGATCCGGAAAGGAATCGGGGAAGCATATGACTGTGTAATCGATGTAGAAGAGTTAAAAGAAGATGAAGAACCACCGGTGATCCTTAAAAATAACGGATTTTCGGAAAGCGTGGAAGGAGTTCTGGAGTCTTACGGACTTCCGCATAAAGGAGAGATCGATCCGACTGCGATCATGTCATTCTTTTATGTATTTTTCTTTGGAATGATGTTATCAGATGCAGCATATGGTGCGATCATCGCAATCGTGTGTCTGGTCATTCTTAAGAAATTCCCGCGCATGAGTGCAGGTATGAGAAAATCCATGAAAATGTTCATGTATTGTGGAATTTCTACTATGGTATGGGGAATTTTGTTCGGTGGATATTTTGGAGATGTCGTAGATGTTGTATCGAGCACATTCTTTGGAAAAGAGCTGACGATCAAACCGCTCTGGTTTGCACCGTTAAATGATCCGATGAGACTTCTGATCTATTCGATGGCATTCGGACTGGTTCATCTGTTCGTGGGTCTTGGAATCAAAGGATATATGTTGTTAAAAGACGGAAAGGTACTGGATTTCTTCTGTGATATCGTACTGTGGTACATTTTCCTGATCGGACTGATCCTGATGCTGCTTCCGTCAGAGATATTTGCTTCGATCGCACAGACGAAGATCGTGTTCCCTGCAGCACTGGTTACATTGTCGAAAGCAATGGCGATCATCGGAGCACTCGGACTATTACTGATGTCCGGAAGATCAAGCAAGAATCCGGCACTCAGGCTTGCACTTGGAGCATATGATATCTACAACATTACCGGATGGTTAAGTGATGTATTATCATACTCCAGACTTCTGGCACTGGGACTTGCGACAGGCGTTATCGCATCCGTTGTCAACCAGATGGGAAGTATGCTTGGTAAGAGTGTATTCGGGGTCATCTTATTTATCGTAGTATTTATAGTCGGACATGCAATGAACCTGGCAATCAACCTGCTTGGTGCATATGTCCACACCAACCGACTTCAATTTGTGGAATTCTTTGGAAAATTCTACGAAGGCGGTGGAAAACCTTTCGAACCGTTTCATGCGGAGACAAAATATGTAGATATTAAGGAGGAAAAATAGATATGAGTATTTGGAATGATATGGGAATGGTATATGCACTTCTTGGTGCGGCAGTGGCAGTATTCCTGGCAGGTGCAGGATCTGCGATCGGAGTAGGTATTGCAGGACAGGCAGCGTCCGGAGTTGTAACAGAAGACCCAAGCAAATTCGCAAAAGTATTGATCATGCAGCTGCTTCCTGGTACACAGGGAATCTACGGATTGCTGGTTGGATTTATTACATTATCTAAGATCGGACTTCTTGGCGGCGGCGCAGCAGATCTGGATCCGAAGACCGGACTTCTGATTCTTGCAGCTTGCCTTCCAATCGGAATTGTAGGTCTGATTTCAGGAAAAGCACAGGGACAGACAGCAGCGGCAGCAATCGGAATCGTAGCAAAGAAGCCGGATCAGTTCGGTAAAGCAATGCTGTTCCCTGCAATGGTTGAGACATATGCCATCCTTGCACTTCTGATTTCTATCCTTTCCGTAACAGCAATTCAGGTATAGAAGGAGTGTGAAGGAAAATGGCTGGATTAGAGAAGATCAAAAGTCAGATCCTTGACGAGGCAAAAGAGTCGGCAAATGTAAAGATCGAAGATGCGAAAGCGCAGGCAGAACAGATGAAGACTCAGGCGCAGGCAGAAGGAGCCGCACAGGCAGAACAGATCCTGAAGAAGTCTGAAGCGGAAGTTGCCGCACAGAAAGAGCGTGTGAAGTCGGCCATCGATCTTCAGAGAAGAACGAGACTTCTGGAAGCAAAGCAGGAGATGATCGCAGAGATCATCGAGAAGGCGTATGAAAAGGTTATAAGTCTTGCGCCGGATGAGTATTACCAGATGCTCCTGTCTATTCTGGAAGCATACGTACTTCCGCAGGAGGGAGAAATCTATTTCTCTGTAAAAGATCTGGAAAATATGCCGGTAGGATTTGGCAAAGAAATTGAAGAAATAGCTCTGGCAAAGGGAGGAAAACTTACTGTAGCCGGAGCGGGCAGAGATAATATTGACAATGGATTCATTCTTGCGTACGGTGGAATTGAAGAGAACTGTACGATCAGGGCAATGTTCGATGCGAAGCGGGATGAACTTGCGGACATCGTTCACCGGATGCTCTTTGTATGATATGGAGGGACAACATGAGTGAACAATATACCTATGCGGTCGCAAGAATCCGTGCCCTGGAAGTATCCCTGTTCTCTGACAGTACCATCGACCAGCTGATCGCGTGCCAGAGTTATGATCAGGCATTGCAGTTCTTAGAAGAGAAGGGATGGGGAGATACCGAAAGCAGCGGGGATGCGGAAAAAATCCTGACGAGAGAAGAAGAAAAGACATGGGAAGTAGTCAAAGACCTGTCGATCGGAATGGAACATTTCGATGTGCTTTCTTATCCGAAGCTTTTTCATAATTTAAAGGCAGCGGTCAAGGAAGTATGCACCGGAGATAAGAACCGGCATATCTATTATGAAGATGTTCGGATTCCCGGGGAAGAGATGCGAAAGATCGTAGAAGACAGAGATTTCGGAAAGCTTCCGGACAGTATGCGGATCGCAGGAGAAGAAGCATACGAGACACTTCTTCATACCGGAGACGGGCAGCTCTGTGATGTGATCATAGACCGGGCGGCACTGGATGCCATCTATCAGGCCGGGAAAGAGTCACCGGATAAGATCATACAGGATTATGCAGAATCCACAGTGGCAGTGGCGGATATCAAGATTGCCGTCCGGTCACAGAAGACCGCAAAATCAACGGAATTTATGAAACGGGCAATGGCAGAATGTGATTCTTTAAGTGTGAGCCAGTTATCGAAAGCAGCACTTAGCGGTATGGACGCCATCTGCGAATACTTAAGAGGAACGGCTTATGCAGAAGGTGCGGAAGCACTGGCAGAGTCGCCGTCAGCATTCGAAAGATGGTGTGACAATCGGATCATCCAGACCATCAGTCCGGAGAAATATCATGCATTTACGATAGGACCGGTAATCGCCTATGTAATTGCAAGACAGAATGAGATTAAAACGGTACGAATCATTTTATCCGGAAAGCAGAATGAACTGCCGGATGATTCGATCCGGGAAAGGGTAAGGAAAATGTATGTATAAGATTGCAGTATTAGGCGATTACGACAGCATCTTCGGATTCGCAGCACTGGGCCTTGATACATTTGCCGTCCAGACCCGTGAGGAAGCCGCAGAGAAATTACACCAGCTGGCACAGGGAGGATATGGGATCATCTATATCACAGAGAAGCTTGCCGCTGAGTTAACGCATGAGATAGAAAAATATCAGGAACAGGTCACACCGGCAATCATTCAGATCCCGGGTATCGCAGGAAATACAGGTGCCGGAGTTGCAGGTGTGAAGAAATCGGTAGAGCAGGCTGTCGGTTCCGATATTATATTTGGCAGCTAAAGGAGGTTGATTCGTCCGTATGAGTACAGGAACGATTAAAAAAGTAGCAGGACCGCTGGTCATTGCAGAAGGAATGCGTGACGCCAACATGTTTGACGTGGTACGTGTAAGCCGCCAGCGTCTGATCGGAGAGATTATAGAGATTCACGGAGATGAGGCATCCATCCAGGTATACGAGGAGACATCGGGACTTGGACCTGGAGAGCCGGTAGAGTCCATGGATGTACCAATGTCAGTAGAACTTGGACCTGGACTGATCACAAGTATATACGATGGAATCCAGAGACCGCTGGATGACATTATGAAAATCTCCGGAAATAACTTAAAACGAGGCGTAGAAGTTGCTTCGTTAAAACGTGATAAGAAATGGGAATTCGTCCCGGTTGCGAAAGCCGGCGATGAGGTAGAAGCCGGTGACGTGCTCGGAACTGTGCAGGAAACTATCGTTGTACAGCAGAAGATCATGGTTCCTTACGGAGTAAAGGGAACTGTAAAAGAGATCAAAGCCGGAACATTTACCGTTGAAGAAGTAGTAGCAGTGATCGCTACCGAGAAAGGTGACAAAGAACTTACCATGATGCAGAGATGGCCGGTACGAAAAGGCCGTCCGTATCAGAAGAAACTGCCGCCTGTAAAACCACTGGTAACCGGACAGCGTGTCATCGATACATTCTTCCCGATCGCCAAAGGTGGTGTGGCAGCCGTTCCGGGACCTTTCGGAAGCGGCAAGACAGTTATCCAACACCAGTTGGCTAAGTGGGCAGAGGCTGATATCGTGGTCTATATCGGATGTGGAGAACGTGGTAATGAGATGACCGACGTTCTGAATGAATTCCCGGAACTGAAAGACCCGAAGACCGGACAGTCACTGATGGAAAGAACTGTGCTGATCGCAAATACATCAGACATGCCGGTTGCAGCCCGTGAGGCTTCCATCTATACCGGAATCACGATCGCAGAATATTTCCGTGACATGGGATATTCTGTAGCGTTGATGGCAGATTCTACATCCCGTTGGGCAGAGGCACTTCGAGAGATGTCCGGACGTCTGGAAGAGATGCCTGGTGAGGAAGGTTACCCGGCATACTTAGGTTCCCGTCTGGCGCAGTTCTATGAAAGAGCCGGACATGTGGTATCCCTTGGTAAAGAAGGAAGAGAAGGTGCACTTTCCGTTATCGGAGCGGTATCTCCTCCGGGTGGTGATATCTCCGAACCGGTATCACAGGCAACCCTTCGTATTGTAAAGGTATTCTGGGGACTGGATTCTGCACTTGCGTATAAGAGACATTTCCCGGCAATCAACTGGCTGACCAGTTATTCGCTGTATGTTGACAATATGGCGAACTGGTTCAATGAAGAAGTGGCAGCAGACTGGATGGAAGACCGTCAGAAGATGATGACAATCCTTCAGGAAGAAGCCGAGTTAAATGAGATCGTACAGATGGTAGGTATGGATGCCCTGTCACCGACCGATCGTCTGAAGATGGAAGCGGCAAGATCCATCCGTGAGGACTTCTTACATCAGAACTCCTTCCATGAGATCGACACTTACACGCCACTGCGTAAGCAATATCTGATGATGAAACTGGTACTGGCATTCTATGAGAAATCCGTCGATGCACTGAACAAGGGTGCAGACATGAACGCGCTGATCGCCATGCCGGTAAGAGAAAAGATCGGCCGTTATAAATATACAACAGACGCCGATATCGAAAGTGAATATAAGAATGTAGAAGAAGAACTGGACAAGGAAGTTGCGGCTGCATTCGGGAAGGAGGACTTCTAAATTATGCCAAAAGAATATAGAACCATACAGGAAGTTGCCGGACCTCTGATGCTGGTACGCGGCGTTGAAAATGTAGCCTATGACGAATTGGGTGAGATTGAGCTTGCAAGCGGTGAGAAGCGCCGCTGTAAGGTTCTGGAGATCAATGGAAATGATGCACTGGTGCAGTTATTCGAAAGTGCCACGGGTATCAACTTAAGTAACAGTAAAGTACGTTTTCTGGGCCGAAGCATGGAGCTTGGTGTATCGGAAGATATGCTTGGACGTGTCTTCGACGGGCTGGGCCGCCCGATCGACGGAGGACCGGAGATCCTGCCGGATGAAAGACGTGACATCAACGGACTGCCTATGAACCCGGCGGCAAGAAGCTATCCGGAAGAGTTTATCCAGACAGGTGTATCGGCTATTGACGGACTGAACACATTGGTTCGTGGGCAGAAACTGCCAATCTTCTCGGCATCCGGACTTCCACATGCCAACCTGGCAGCACAGATTGCAAAGCAGGCAAAGGTACGCGGAAGCAATGAGAAATTCGCCGTAGTATTTGCCGCTATGGGTATCACATTCGAAGAGTCGAACTTCTTCGTAGAATCTTTCAAAGAGACAGGAGCCATCGACAGAACGGTATTGTTCGTCAACCTGGCAAATGACCCGGCAATCGAGCGTATTTCCACACCTCGTATGGCACTGACAGCAGCCGAGTATCTTGCATTCGAAAAAGACATGCATGTACTGGTAATTATGACAGATATTACCAACTATGCAGATGCGCTCCGAGAAGTATCTGCCGCACGTAAGGAAGTACCGGGACGTCGTGGATATCCTGGATATATGTACACCGACCTTGCAACGTTATATGAAAGAGCCGGAAGACAGAATGGCAAGAAGGGAAGTATCACACTGATTCCGATCCTGACCATGCCGGAAGATGACAAGACGCATCCAATCCCGGACCTTACCGGCTACATCACCGAAGGCCAGATCATCTTAAGCCGTGATTTGTACCGTAAAGGTATCAAACCGCCGATCGATGTATTGCCATCCCTGTCCCGTCTGAAAGATAAGGGAATCGGAGAAGGTAAGACAAGAGCCGATCATGCAAATACCATGAACCAGTTATTTGCGGCATATGCGCGAGGAAAAGATGCGAAAGAATTAATGACTATTTTAGGAGAGGCAGCTCTTACCGATATTGACCTGGTATATGCGAAATTCGCAGATGCATTTGAAAAAGAATATGTATCACAGGGATACGATACCGACAGACCGATCGAAGAGACACTGGAGATCGGATGGAAGCTGCTGTCTATGCTGCCTAGAGCAGAGCTTAAGCGAATTGATGATAAGTTCTTAGATATGTATTATGGTAAGCAGTAAGCCATGCGCAGATTCGAGCCGGCATGGCGTCCAATATATAAAGTATAGAAAGGAGTGATACTATGGCGTCAACCCAGGTAACCCCTACCCGTATGGAACTGACCAGGACCAAGAAGAAACTGGTCACAGCCATAAAAGGTCACAAACTTCTGAAAGATAAACGAGACGAACTGATGCGTCAGTTCCTGGATCTGGTAAAAGTGAACATGGAGCTTCGGGAAAAGGTAGAAGCAGGTATCCGTTCGGCCAATAAGAACTTCGTCATAGCCAAAGCCGGAATGGACGAAGCAACCCTGAACACGGCACTGATGGCGCCGAAGCAGGAGGTGGATCTGGAAGTCGGACAGAAGAATGTTATGAGTGTAGACATTCCTGTATTCGAGACAAAGACAAGAACCGCCGATGCGAATGATATTTATTCGTATGGATTTGCATTTACATCCAGTGATCTGGACGGAGCTGTAAAATCTCTTGCAGATATCCTTCCGGATATGTTAAAGCTTGCAGAGACAGAAAAAGCCTGCCAGCTTATGGCGGCTGAAATCGAGAAGACCCGAAGACGTGTCAACGCCCTGGAACATGTGATCATTCCGGAAGCGCAGAAGAATATCAAGTATATTACCATGAAGCTGGATGAAAATGAACGAAGCACCCAGATCCGTCTGATGAAGGTGAAAGATATGATGCTGGAGGAAGCGCATCATTACAAAGAAAAGGAATAGGAATACTGAGAAATTCTCAGATAAAAAATCCGCAGATATAAGTTGAAAAGCTTAAATCTGTGGATTTTTTTATGTCAGAATAAGCCGGAAAAATAGTTAGAAACCCATTCTTATTGTACGCAAATTCATTGACAAACCACTACTGTGTGATACAATATAGTTAAGAACTACTATAGTATACAAGGTAGGTGGAAACATGTATGATAAATCACAATTAATGAAGGGGACTTTAGAAGGATGTATCTTGCAGATTTTATCCGAGACGGTTACATACGGATATGAGATTGTAACGACATTGACAGAGTTCGGATTTGAAGATGTAAAAGAGGGAAGTATTTATCCATTACTCGTACGATTGGAAAAGAAAGGGATGATTTCTTCAGAACTACGACCATCGCCGCTTGGACCAAAAAGAAAGTATTATTCATTAACGGCTGAAGGAGAGGCATATTTGCAGGAGTTTATTAAATGCTGGACGGAAGTACAATCATCAGTAAATAGAATTTTGAAAAAGGAGGAGTAGATTATGTTGACGAAGAAAAATAAAAGAATGGTCAGGAAGATGAAAAAATACATCAAGACATTCCCACTTACAGAAAAAGAAATTGACCAAATGATTGAAGATATCACTGGAATGGCGGAAGAAGCACAGGAGCGTAATGAAAATTTTGAAACAGTACTGGGAAAGTCGGTTCATGAATTTTGTGATGATCTGATTTATTCTGTAGGAGGAATCAAAGCACCGGGAGGACGGAAATTAATTAGAGGAACTTCGATATATTTTCAATTGTTGGGACTTTGGGGAATTGTAGGTTGTTTGATTAATGTTTGTTTTTTGGCTGGAGAACGTGTACACACATTATGGATGCTTGCAATTTCAATAGGCATCTGGTATCTGGGACATTATGGGGAAGCAAACTGTAATAATACAGAAAAAACAAAACAGTTAACAGCAGGAATTGTTATCTATATGGGTGTTGATTTGTTAATTTATTGCAATGAAATTATTATTGCAATAGATAATGGAAAAGCTTTTTTGAAAACATCAGATTTCCCAATTTTAATTATTGGAATTATTGTTAATTTTGGTCCAGCAATTCTGTATCTGGTTGGGGCAAGAAGGAACAGGCCGGCAGGAGAACAAATAGAAGTTGAAAGTAGATGACAAGAGATGGGGAAACATTTTTCTTTAAAGGAATAGTATATGAAAGTATTATTGAAAATATTAAAAAAGAATGTGCGTAATAGTATTGTATGTTTTATGAGTACTATTTTAGCTGCAATTATATTATTCATGTTTCTTGGAGTTAAAGAATTGGTTCTTGGAACGATGAGTATGGAAGAAAGAGTTCGGTCGCAACAAGGAGTTGCGATTCAAACGTACATGTATATATTGCTGTTTATTGGCCTGATTTTGATCAGCTATACAGTAAGCAATTATAGCCGGATAAGAATCAAAGATTATGGAATGTTTATGGTATTCGGAGAAGAAAAGAAAGATATTATCCGGATGATAATTCTGGAATATGGGATTATATGTGGTATTTCGTGGCTGATTGGGTGTGTACTGGGAACGCCTTTTGTAATTCTTCTTCAGTCTATATTCAGAAAAGAAGGGATTCAAACAGTTCAAGATCCATGCTGGTTTCTAAAGAATATTGGAAGTACATGTTTTTATATGTGTGTTATTTTGTGCATTGCAGTAATCATGAATATAATAAAAATTCAAAACAATTCACTGGCTTCGCTTTTGAATACGGAACAGAAAAGGGGGACGGTTCCGTCTGTTAAAGCAAGCGTGATAGGTGCGGTTGCAGGGCTGATCTGTTTTGTGTTTGCAATTATTCTTTTTTCGAAGGTTCCTATGACATATCCACGTATGAAATATGGAGTTCTTTTTTCGCTGACCGGATTATATCTTTGGTTTACTTATTTGGAAAATGTTATATTGCGATGGGTGAAAAAGAAAGAAAAATGGTATGACAGACATATTCTTACGCTAAAAACGTTGTATCACAGATTTTCAGAAAATAAAAATATAATTTTAATTGTTTTTATTATTAATGTATTTGTATGGGTGATTGTAAATATCAATATTATAGAATACGGTAATCTTTCTTCCGAGTATTTATGGAAATATCCATATAATTATGTATGTATGACAGAAGAAAAATATACAGACAAAATTCATAAGGTTATAAAAGAACCAGATGAAAAAATAGATGAATATGCGTATATTCCGCTCATAAGCAATGATGGAGGGGAATATGTAGGTATTTCGGAGGATTCCTATAACAAACTTACAAAGAATAAGAAAGAGCATATCAAACAGGGAGAGGTAAAGGCAGTTCTGGAAAAATCAAAACAAGACGATGAAAACATGTTTCAGGATAAACATGTTTATTTAAAAACAGCAACAGGAATGTGTAAATTTGCGATAAAAAAAGAAGTGAAAGAAGTTTTATTTGTTGCTCAACAGTCGGATATTATACGAATTCTGGTTATGAATAATAGTGATTTTGATATGCTTAGATCTTTGCAGAAAAAGAATACGGTTATTATGACGCAGCAAACAGAAAAAGAGACGGCGATTGATGAGGGCAAATTAAAAGTATGTGAAAAGAAATACGAGATAATTGGTTTTTATAAAGGCTCATTGATGAAAGAAGACAGACAGGATGACCTGACAACTCTTATCTTTTACATTTGTATTGGTGCATTTTTGATTATTAGTGGAATAATGATTTTATCTATAAAAATATGGTCAGACATTTCTAATGTAAGTATGAAATATGGATTCTTGAAAAAAATAGGCATGGAGACCAAAGAAATAAAGAAAAATGTGAAAAAGGAACTTTCGCTTTCTTTATGGATCACATTTATACTTTCGATTGTAATAAGTGGTGGTGCTTTGAGTTATATTACATGGAACGTTGATTGGCTCTTGAAGAAACAGGTGTTGATAACATTTTTTGCACTGTTATTATTCCAGGCCGGGTACATTATCTTATTGAGAGAGTATGGATGGAGACTTGCTAATCAGCAAATTCAGAGTGAAAGAAGGGAAAAGATATGGAAGTGATCAGCGGAGAGAAAATTGTGAAAAGTTACGGTAAGTTTAAAGTGTTAAAGGGTATTAATTTGAATGTACAGGATGGCGAATTTGTAGGAATTATGGGAAAATCAGGAAGTGGAAAGACGACACTTTTGAAAATTCTGGGACTCATTGAATCTGTAACAGATGGGGCACTTTTATACAAGAAAGATGAAATATCAAAACTGTCAGATAAAGAACTTGCGAGAATACGAAGAGAAGAATTAGGCTTCGTATTTCAGGAATTTTATTTGATGGACAGCCTGGATGTTTTTGAAAACATTATGTTGCCTTTCTATATCAGCAAAAGAGTAGATGATTCCAAAAAGGAACGAGCGAGAGTGTTAATGGATAAATTCGGAATTAGGACTTTGGAAAAAAAGATGCCGGCCGAACTGTCAGGAGGTGAAAGGCAGAGAGTTGCAATTTGCAGAGCATTAATAAATGATCCAGAGATTATTTTCGCAGATGAGCCTACAGGAAACCTTGATTCAAAGTCTGGAAAAATCGTGATTGATGCATTGAAGGATATTAATGAACATATGGGAAAGACAATCATTATGGTTACACATGACCCACAGATGGCAAGCTATTGCAGCCGGTTGATTCTGCTGAAAGATGGTGTGATATTGGAAGACTTGGAGAATAATAGAAATCAAGAATCTTTTTATCAAGAGATTATTGGAAAGATGAAAGAGTTGTAGAAGGTTCACAAAAATTAAGCATTTCTAAACCACGTATTGAAAATAAAAATCAGGCATGTTATTGTATCGATACGCAGATGAATTCTAATATCTGCACTGTATTTATAGTTACCATTCATTTATTTCAGACCCAGATAATCGGGAAAGAATCCAAAATGAACAATACAACAAACAGATAATGCATGCCTGATAAAAGAAGTTGACTGTATATACTGGTATATATATAAACTCTGTGTTATCATATCCATAAAGATAAACAGCTCTTCTTTACAGGGAACATACCTGTATAAGAGAGGAGAGCTACTTATGGACCAAAGAAGATCATTAAAAGAATTAAACTTGCTGGACAAATCATTGACAGTAAACCATTACCACCGGGAGCCGCTGATTTCAACTTGTTGAATGAAGTCCTGGTTGTGATGATTACGCCATTTGATTTGTTTGGATATGGCTTATATCGTTACACATTTCAGATGAAATGTGAGGAGATCCCGGAATTGAAACTGGATGATGGAGCAACGAGGATATTTTTAAATACCAGAGGGGAACATCCAGAGTTGGTACCATCAGAGCTGATAGAACTTTTGAAGTATATGCAACATAGTACAGATGAAGTGTCAGGGGCATGCGAAAGTAGACGGATTCAAGAAATGCATAGACGTGTTTGTCAGATCAGAGCAAGTGAGAAGACAGAGGTGAAGTATATGCAGACGTGGGAAGAAAAGATACAGAACGAAAAAGCTGCTGAAGGATAATGGTGAAAGGCTGCTGCTGTAGAAGTACAGGGCAGCTTTTTGCTTGTATCAAGATAAGAAATATTAAGAAAGTTGTTATAGAATCGCCCAAAAGAATAGAGTATAATCAAAATTAAGAAATTACGAAAAGAGGATCGGCCTATGAAATTAATGACAGAATCTATCTATATCGGACATGACATGAAGCGGTTCAACGAGATCCGGGATGCGCTGGATCTAGCGAAGATTCCATACAAACATAAAGTAAGAAATCAGGACTCAGAGTGGCTTTTTCAGGGAAAAGGAACGAAGAGATCCCAATTTGGAAGTATCGGAGTAGATCAGAATAAGGCATATGAATATGAAATTCTGGTGAGAAAGGAAGATAAAGCAAGAGCAGAACATGAGATTATATAATGCAATCATGAAGCATTTTACTCAGAAGATTCTTGGAAAGATGAAAGAGTTGTAGAAGTTTTATAAAAATTGAGCATTTCTAAATTACATATTGAAAATAAAATAAGGAATGTTATTCTAATTTAAAAACAGGAGCTATATTCAAAAATATACTCTGTTTTAGGAGGTGCCGCATGTTAAAGAATAATAAAATCAAAATATTATGTTTGCTCATAATTGGAATCGTATTTTTGTATATATATGGACCAATTGCCTTCATGAAAGATGGATTAGTAACGAGGCAGAGTGTAAATTCTTTTGATGAATTATACGAGTTAGGACCAGCACGCCGGCATAAATGTGAAAATGGTACACGTATTTATATTGTATATTTTGGATGGTCTGCTCCAAAAGTTAAAAAAGAAATAGTATATCAAAAGAATGAAGAAACACAAAAGCAAATAGTGGATGTTGATACGCAAAAAATTATTCCGGGATTATATTATGTTTCATGGGATACAAAAAGTTCTGTATACAGAATTGAAACAAGAAAAAAATATTATTTTGTAATACCTTATTGCTAAGGTGATTAACATTATCAAAAAAGGAAATAGTAAAAAATACATTGATTAATATTTATTGATATGTTAATATGTACCAAAGCATATTTCAAAAAAATCAACGGTATATAAAAACGGACATATACCATCTATAATCTAATTTTATTTCAGAAATCTATGCTTTCATACCAATCAATTGTAAAAAAGCAGGAGATGGCTGAAAGAGTAAAAAGACATCCTCCTGCATACAGGAGGAAACAGAATATGGCGAAAAGAAAGAGTCAGAAAAGACGTAATCAAAAGTATCAGGTGAATAACCGGCAGTTAAAGGCAAAAAGGATGTACAAGGATACAATTTTTAGAATGTTGTACCATGACAAAGAGAATTTGTTATCATTGTACAATGCGGTGAATGGAAGAGAGTACACAGATCCGGAAAAGTTGCAGGTTGTTACATTGGAAAATGCGATTTATATGGGAATGAAAAATGATCTGGCGTTTATCATGGATATGAATTTATATTTATATGAACATCAGTCAACGTATAATCCGAATATTCCACTTAGAAATTTGTTTTATATTGCGGATGAGTATCAACGATTAGTGGTTCGGAAATCATTATATTCAACTGTGATACAAAAGATACCAACGCCAAGATTTTTAGTATTTTATAATGGAACAAAAGAAGTAGAAGATCGTAGTGAGTTCCGATTATCTTCTGCATACGAGAATCCAACAGAAAATCCAGATCTGGAGTTAAGAGTGACTATGCTGAATGTGAATGATGGCCACAGTTCAGATTTGATGGAACATTGTAGAACATTAAAGGAATATGCACAGTATGTCGCCAGAGTAAGAAAATATGCGGCGAAACAGGATGTCTCTTTAGAAGAAGCAGTTACGAGAGCAGTTGACGAATGCATAGAAGAAGGAATCCTGGCAGAGTTTTTATTGAAGAATAAGACTGAGGTGATCAAAGTGAGCATCTATGAATATGACAAAGAGTTTGAAGAAAAGAAACTGCGGAAAGCAGAGTATGAGGCTGGAAGACAGGATGGAATCGAGATTGGAAGACAGGATGGAATCGAGATTGGAAGACAGGACGGAATCGAGATTGGAAGACAGGATGGAATCGAAATTGGAAAGCGGATACTCTTAGAAAAAATAATAAAGAAGAAATTGAAAAAAGGAAAATCAACAGAACAGATAGCAGATGAATTAGAAGAAGATATAAACATAATTCAAAAAGTGGTTGAGAAATTAAAAAGCCAAATATAGAATTTGTCAAAGAGACTGTAATTAATTGGACCTGTTGACAAACTACTTATATTCGCGATTTCTCACTTGTGAATTTAATCAAATATTCAAAAAATGACTGGTT